>JBAZCG010000072.1:0-17837 GCA_041671085.1 Desulfurivibrionaceae bacterium
TCAAGGCGATTTCCAGAAGATCGTGGAAGGGGTCAACAATACCCTGGATGCGGTCATCGGCCCCCTGAACGTGGCCGCCGAATATGTGGACCGCATCAGCAAGGGCGAGATCCCCCAAAAAATCACCGAAAACTACAGCGGAGACTTCAACGAGATCAAGAACAACCTCAACGGCTGCATCGACGCAGTGAACAGCATGGTGGCCGACACAGGAATGCTGGTGAACGCGGCGTTGGAAGGCAGACTCGCCACCCGAGCCGATGCCTCCAAACATCAGGGCGATTTCAGGAAGATCGTGGAAGGGGTCAACAATACTTTGGATGCGGTCATCGGGCCCCTAAACGTGGCCGCCGAATATGTGGACCGCATCAGCAAGGGCGATATCCCCCCCAAAATCACCGACAACTACAGCGGAGACTTCAACGAGATCAAAAACAACCTCAACGGCTGCATCGACGCGGTGAACAGCATGGTTGCCGACGCAGGAATACTGGTGAACGCGGCATTGGAAGGCAGGCTCGCCACCCGGGCCGACGCCACCAAGCATCTGGGCGATTTCCGGAAGATCGTGGAAGGAGTCAACAATACCCTGGATGCGGTAATCGGCCCCCTGAACGTGGCCGCCGAATATGTGGACCGCATCGCCAAGGGCGATATCCCGTCCAAGATCACCGACAACTACAACGGCGATTTCAACGAGATCAAGAACAACCTGAATTCCCTGGTGGAAAATCTGACCAACTTTGCCGTCCATTGCCAGGAGGCGGCGGAACAGGTTGCCGCGGGCAGCGGACAGATAAGCGCTTCCGCCGCGAGCATGAGCCAGGGTGGAACCCAGGCTGCCGCCTCGGTGGAGGAAATCTCCAGCGCCATGGAAGAGATGAGCAGCACGGTGGCGCATACCGCTGACAATGCACGGGAGACCGCGGCAATAGCAACCAAGGTAGCAGTCGACGCCAAGGAGGGCGGCGAGGCCATGGTCGAAACCGTTGCCGCCATGCGGAATATCGCGGAGAACATCCTGATTATCGAGGAGATTTCCCGGCAGACCAACATGCTGGCCCTGAATGCCGCCATTGAGGCGGCCCGGGCTGGAGAACACGGCAAGGGCTTTGCCGTGGTCGCGGCCGAGGTGCGCAAACTTGCGGAAAGAAGTCAGAGCGCGGCCAAGGATATCGGCAGCATGGCCGGTTCCAGCGTAGAGATTGCGGAAAAGGCCGGAACTCTTATCGCAAAGATGGTTCCGGAGATCCAGAAAACAGCGGATCTGGTATCGGAGATCAACGCTTCGGCCAGTGAGCAGGCCCAGGGCATTGCCCAGAACGCCAGGGCCATTGAGCAGCTTGATCAGGTGATCCAACAGAATGCCTCGGCAAGCGAAGAGATGGCCTCCACCAGCGAAGAATTGGCCAGCCAAGGTGAGCAACTCATGGAAACAGCGGGATTTTTCAAAATTGATCGCGGCGCGACCATGAGAAAGCCTGCGGCCCGGTCACAGGCGGAAATCCGACCTGCTACCCGCTTAAGGGCGGTGAAAAAGGGACTGCCAAAACTCCAGGAAACCGGAGCGGTGTTCCTTTCCGAACAGGTTGTGGATGAAGATAAGGGCATAAACCCAACTCCTCATCCCCAAACCGGTTTTCGCATGGCTCTACAGGAAACAGCGCCGGATACCGAATTTGTCAGGTATCAAAACGGTTGAGCACGGCATATAAAATAAAACGTTGCTTCCCTCCCTGCAAAGGAGAAAATCATGACCGCATTGAATCCCGATGAAAACAAAAGCAACCAGTATCTGACCTTCACCCTCCGCGATGAGGATTTTGCCATCGACATCGCCAAGGTGCGCGAGGTGCTGGATGTGTCCACCATGACCAAGATTCCCCAGATGCCCTCGTATATAAGCGGGGTGATCAACCTGCGCGGCAATGTGGTGCCGGTGCTGGATCTCGGATGCCGGCTGGGCATGGAACCTGTTGTTCAAACAAAGAACACCTGTGTGATGATCGTGGAAACCACGATTAATGAGGCAACTGTTGCGATGGGCACCGTGGCGGACTCGGTGCAGATGGTCCTGGATCTGCAGACCTCGGAAATTGAAGAAGTGCCGCGCATGGGAACAAATATCAATACCGACTTTATCGACGGCATGGGCAGGCAGGGGGAGAAATTTCTTGTCATCCTGAATATCGACGAGGTTCTTTCCCATGACGTGGAGGATTTACGCCTCTGCCTTGACCTGGACACGGCCCTGGCTTCGGCGCCGACAACAGAAGCACCGGAAGGAGCTTCGCCTGCAGCATGATCGTTCGTGGGAAAACCGGGACAGGCATGATGCCCCGGTTTTCCCAAAGGCCGATTGCCGACACATACTCTCATTAACAACAAAAGAGGTGTCTGATGCAAAAGAGTATCCTGGTAGTTGACGACGAATCCCTGTTGGTGGAAATGACCAGCCGTTACCTGAGAGCACACGGATATAAGGTGGCCATGGCGAACAGCGCAATAGAGGCTTTCTCTTTTTTGAAACAGCTCCGTTTTGATCTGGCCCTCTGCGACATCCACATGGACGACATAGACGGCTTTGCCGTTCTCGCCGCCTGCAAGGCCGTGCATCCGCAGACCAAGGTGATCCTCTGCTCCGGGGACATAGTCTACGAAACTGTCAGCAGGGTTTTTTCCAGCGGAGCTGACGGTTTTCTGGCCAAGCCTTTTCTGCTCGGCGAACTGCTGCATCAAGTCAACAAATGTTTCGCCTGGGAACAACCCGACAACCTGGGCATCTTAGCGGTGGCAGACCAGCACGGCACACCCCCTCGGCCAGAAAAGATTTTTTGCGCCTGATCTTAAGGCGCAAAAGGAGGCATTCCAATGATCGACCGGAACGCGGAACTGAAGATATCGTCGGAGAACCTTCCCTATCTAAGGGAAGACTTGTCCCTACGTTATCAAAAGCTCCTTGAGGCGGCAACAGACTACACCTATACCGTGATGATCGAGGACGGCCGCCCCAGCAGGACTGTCCACTCCATCTGCAGTTTTGCCATAACCGGCTACACCCCCGCTGAATACCAGGAAACGCCCTTTCTCTGGTTTGAGATGATCCATGAAGAGGACCGAGGTCTGGTTTCGGAGCATCTCGACAATCTCATGGCAGGGGCTGAAATTCCGCCTTTTGAGCATCGGATAATCCACAAGGACGGCAGCATCCGCTGGGCCAGAAACACGGTAGTGCCCCATTACGATGCGGATGGAAGACTCGTCGAATACGATGCCCTGGTTTCCGACATCACCGAAGCACGGAGAGCTGCGGCAAAGACGGCAAAAATCAACAGGGCCTATAAAACCCTCAGCATGTGCAACCAAGCGATGATTCGGGCAAGCAGCGAGAAGGAGTTATTGGATAAACTCTGTCATATCTTGACGGAGGTGGGTGGATATGCCCTGGCCTGGGTTGGCTATGCCAGGCACGATACGGAAAAATCCGTCACCATCGCGGCAGGAGCGGGCAGGGACAAGGGATATTTGCATGAGTTGCATATCAGTTGGGCAGATACGGACGAATATGGCCAAGGCCCCACCGGACGAGCTATACAAACCGGCCAGACCGTATTGCATGACAGCAGTCTTCTCAAGGCAGGACAAACACCATGGCAGGAAAGGCAA
This sequence comes from Desulfurivibrionaceae bacterium, assembly GCA_041671085.1. Lineage (GTDB taxonomy): Bacteria > Desulfobacterota > Desulfobulbia > Desulfobulbales > Desulfurivibrionaceae > Thiovibrio. Next base: position 3,667 of record JBAZCG010000072.1, read on the forward strand.
AAACAGTACGGTTATCTTTCTTCAATCGCGCTCCCCTTACGGGCGGAACAGGAAATCATCGGAGCACTGAATATTTACGCCCAGGAATGCAACGCCTTCAACCGACATGAAATAGAATTGCTTTCGGAACTGGCGGACGATCTTTCCTTCGGCATTGTGGCCCTGCGCACCAAGAAAAAACATGCCAAAACGGTAAACGCCCTGGCCGCCAGCAGCACACGTCTTCAGGCCATATTTGAAACGGTGCAGGCAGGTATTGTCATTATTGACAAGGAAAGCCGCAGGATCGTGGGAGCAAACCCAATCGCCAGGCAGTTGATCGGCCTGTCCCGCACAAAACTTATAGGAAGTGAATGTCATCAATCCATCTGCACGACGAACAGGGGACAATGCCCGGTCCTGGATCTGGGACAACGCCTGGACAACTCCGGACAGATGCTCTTACAGGCCAGCGGCAAGGAGCTGCCGATTCTCAAATCCGTGGTGGAGCTGGAACTCAATGGCCGCGCCTGTCTGTTGGAAAGTTTTCTCGACATCTCAAAACGGGTAGAGGACGAACAGGAGAGGCTGAAACTGCAAGGTCAGCTCCGCCAAGCCCAGAAAATGGAGGCCATCGGCACCCTGGCCGGCGGCATTGCCCATGATTTCAACAACCTCTTGCAGTCAATTCTTGGCTATGCCGGGCTGTTGCTCCATGCGCTTCCCGAAAAATCAGAACACCACCAGTTTGCCGAGGCCATCAAAACCGCAGGGGTCTCGGCCGCCGCTTTGATCAAGCAGATTTTGACCTTCAGCCGGCACAGAGAGCACGAACAAACCCCCTTGCAACTGCAATATCTGCTCAAGGAAGCGCTGAAACTACTCCGCGCCACCTTGCCCTCCACCATTGCGATAGAACAGCAGATAGACATGCAATGCAACTCGGTCCTTGCTGACTCCACCGAAATCCATCAGATTATCATGAATCTTGGAACCAATGCCTACCATGCCATGCGAGAAAAGGGCGGAACCCTTACGGTGAAACTCGATAAGGTCGAAGTAGACCAACCGTTGGTGAGCGAGGCCCCCGAACTGATAACCGGGAAAAAATATGTGCGCCTCATCGTGAGCGATACCGGACACGGAATGGATCAACACACCCGACAGCGTATCTTCGAACCGTATTTCACAACCAAGGAGAAAGGAGAAGGAACAGGGCTGGGCCTTGCCATAATTCATGGAATAATCAAAAGTTGTCAGGGCGCCATCTCGGTCCGCAGCACCCTAGGTGAAGGGGCGACTTTTACCCTGTTTTTCCCGGTGCTGGAACAAGTAAGCACCCTACCGGAAAATGCGAAAAAAGAAGACAATGAAGTGCCCAAGATCAGTGCCAAGGTACTGTTTATCGATGATGCAGAGCTGAATGTTATCCTGGGAGAATGTATCCTCAAACAGATCGGTTGTGAGGTCATGGCTCTCTCCGATAGTCGTGAAGCCCTGGATGTCTTCCGGGCAGTCCCTGAAAAATTCGACCTGGTGATCACGGATCAAACTATGCCCTATCTCACAGGTCTTGACCTAACAAAAAAGATGCTTCAAATCCGCCCGGACATCCCCATTATCATGCTGACAGGGCATAGCGATCTTGTTGATGAGCAACGGGCGAAAGCCGCAGGCATAGCAAAATTTCTCATGAAACCACTCAGCATGGAAGAACTCGCCCGGGCCATGACAGAGATTCTTTTTCCGGGGGAAGAACCAAAAGGGGGCGCAGGTGACACAGAACCACCCGTAATCGGCTTGCCCTCCTTTTCCTGATGGCTTGCAGAGGATACCGCCCTCCCCCTGAACCGCATTGACAAAGACGTATAAATTGCCATGGCCTGACACTGTTTCGCGTCAGGCCTTTTTTTTGTGCCAGCGCCTGTACGCTCGTTTGCGTTTTGATCTCCACATGGATGTTTTAACGGCCGCCAGACCACGATCTGACAAGCCCTCTAAAACAAGCCCGTTTACCGCTTCCAGATCGGCTGCTGATGGAGTAACATGTTTTCGGATTAGAATATTAAGATACGGAGGCACGGATGTCTTCTCCAGTTGCAGACGATACTTCCCGCAAAAACATCAGGATTCTTGTTGTGGAGGATGTGGATTTCAATCTGGAAATCCTTACCGGTATTCTTGCCGATCGTGGCTGGCAGACCGTTGCCGCCACCAGCGGCGAAGCCGCGCTGGACATCCTTGCTGAAGATTCCGATTTCCAGATCATTCTGATGGATATCGGCCTACCCGGCATGGATGGGGTGGAAGCCACCCGCAAGATCAAGGAAAACCCAGCAACCCGCACCATTCCGGTCATCGCCCTGACGGCCGAAACTGCGGCCGAACAAGAACGTCTTTTAGCCGCAGGCCTTGACGGGTATGCGGAAAAAAACTTCGACCCAGACCAACTGTTCGCCGCCATTGAAAAGCATCTCTTGCCTACCGGCGAAACACAGCCGGAGTCGGATCCAGCCTTGGCGGAAACTGCGGAGCTTTTTGACTTGGATTTCGAGGCCCTGCTCGCCACCTATGCTGACGAGGAAACCATCTGCCGAATAGCCAAGGCCTTCTTTGCCGATACCGACAAACAAATCATCCTGCTTGGCAAGGCAATGACCGAAAGGAATCAGGCAGGGATACTGGCCTGCTGCCACAGCATCATGGGCTCAGCCGCGATCTTCACCGCAAGAAATCTGAGCACCGCGACAAAAAAGCTGGATGCCTATATCCGTACTGGGAAAACCGAGGAAGCCGAGCCAGCTTGGCACAGGGTGCTGGCCGCCCATGAATCGCTGCACCGGGCTGTAACAAGCCGCAGCAAAACGCATTGCCCATAACAGCAGCCCCGATTTCCAAACAACATTCTCTTCCTTGGCCTCCACGGAAAGATCCAGAGCACGTCTATGTCTCCTGATTATTCAGCCATCCTGATTGTCGATAATGCGGAATTTATCCGCATGGTTGTCCGCTTGCGCCTAGAAGGGGCCGGGGTGGTGCCCAAAAATATCCATGAGGCGGAAAACGGGCAGAAGGCCTACGAACTCATCACAACCCAGAAGATAGGCAATATCCTGTGCGATTATGAAATGCCGGTTATGGATGGGATAGAACTTGCGACCAAGCTCCTCATTACGGAGCAGCGTCGGGATCTTCGTTTTATTTTGTTTAGCGGCACTCCCCTGGCGAAGATCACGGTGGCTCTGGCCAACACCGGACTGGATATCCCGGTCATCCCCAAAACCCAACTCCGGGAAAGCTGGCGCCAAACCCACATCCTCAACGCCTGGTTTCCCGAACTGGCCATCACCCTGTCCACTCAACAAAAATAGCACAGTTCATTTCAAAATCAGCCGAGATGTATTATACTGATTGTGCTAGGGGAAACATCCATGTGCACACCACTGATCATGATTCCCGAGGGGGGTAATGAATGAAAATACTCATTGTCGATGACGAAATAACAGCCCGAACCATTCTCAAGAATCATCTGCTGAAGCAGATACCGGGATGTGAGCTCTTTGAAGCGGCAAACGGGACAGAGGCAATCTTTCGCTACCTGAAATACCAGCCGGATGTCGTCCTTCTCGATCTTATCATGCCGGTGGTCGATGGAGAGACCTTTCTCGCCATCATTGAGGATGCCTTTCAGAAGGGTTTTCTCAAAAAAGAGCCAAAGGTCATCGTCATCACCAGCTTTGATGACCCAGGCAAGCTCCTTGAGGTATCTGGACGGCCGTCTGTGGAAACGGTTATCCCCAAGCCCATCACCCAGGCCACCATCGAACGGCTGAAACTCCTGCTGTAATGGGGCTCTGCCACAGCGGATGTGGAGGTGATCACAGAAAAAAACTGGTGCGGGGAAGATCAACGAGAAATACGCAGCCTAAATCTCAAAGGAGAGCAATGATCAGAGCTCAGGCAGAAAGCACTTTTTCTACCGTGGCAAGAAAAACCTGATTGGTAAAAGGCTTGGCAAGGGTCGAAGAAACCCCAAGAGCTCCGGCAATCTCAAGATAATCCTGGGGTGAACATCTCCCCCCACCAGACATGGCAATTATTTTCATCTGGGGATAATGCTGCTTCATCTCTTGAATAAGCTCGATGCCGTCAACATCCGGCATGATAATATCAGTGATAACCAGATCAAAATCCAGAATCCGGCATAGTTTACAGGCTGCACTACCGTCCCCGGCAGTACGCACCTCATGCCCGGCCTTTATCAAAACATGCGCCAACAGATCCCGAATCATCTGCTCATCATCAATAAGAAGAATTCGTGCCATATGTCTGCCAACCGCCAGTTTGTTTGCCAGATTATTACTGAGCCAGGGGAAATTACTCAAACAACAAAACATATACCTCATCTATTTTCAAGTGCCACCAGTGACTCACCTGTGGCAATCAAGGTAAAACACATGCCCTCGATAACAAAACTCCAGCTGGATACAGGCGGGACTGGCACAACGAACGGGCCAGAAAACCTTTCCGGAATTCCCAGCGTAAAGCTCTTGTCCTCAGGTAAAATTACGCTCAAAAATCTCCCGGCAATGGTATTCAGCAGTTCATCAAGAAAATCCCCTTCGCTCTGCTCGTTCAACTCATCTGCCATTGGCCCATAAACAATACCAGCCAAATACTTCAACAGGCTATTCTCGATAATCAGCTGAAACTCGCCCTGAACAGGATCATGCACCAGCAAGGACGCCCCCCTGGCCGCTAAATCGTATTGCGGGGTCGCCTCGCTGGGCATTACCTCGGTAAAGGCCATATCTTCGATGATTCCGGAAATGAGCGGCACAATTATCCCGGCCCAGGTGCTTTCTTCACTGGTCACTCTCAAGACCTCCTTTTTCCAGAAAATCACGCAGCAGCATGTTGAGTTTCGCCGGGGAAACAGGCTTATCCAATACACCCATGGCGCCCAGAGCCTTCAGCTCAATTTCCTTTGCCGGATTCCCGGCGCTGGAGATGACCAGCACCGGCAGTGCGGACAATTTAGGATTCGCCTTGATCCATTTCAGCAGGGTGGTGCCGTCCATCACCGGCATGGTCAGATCGGTGAGCAACAGGTCAACCGGTGCGCTCCTGATCTTTTCCAGGGCATCCTTGCCGTTTTCCGCCTCGATAATTTCAGCCCCCTGAAAACCGGCGATCTCAAGACACCGCCGGATAAACATCCTGGCCGTGCCTGAATCATCCACAATAGCTATCCGCATTCCGGCGTCTCCTCTTTTTTGCCCCAAAACACCGCGATAACCTTGGAAAAATTCTGTTCCACGGCAAACATCACCATGGCCAGCTCCTCGTCGTTCAAAGAAATATACGATTCATAAGCTGTATCCAAATGATATTGCAGCGCATCCGAGCCGGTTCCCACCCCGGACATCATAGCCACGATATCCGCCAAATGAACCGTATAAACCAAGGGTTTCAACGCCTCGTCCGCCAAGGCCGGCTGATGGTGAAACCGTATTGCCTGCGGCAGAGGCGCAGGAAGATTCCATTTCATGGTCAACTCATAGCCGGCCTCGGCATGGTCGATTCCGAGAATGGCACGCTCGGCTGCGGCATAATCCAAAAACTTTTTTTGTTCCATGGCCTGCTGAATCTTCTGCGAGGTATTCTGTAAAAAATCAGAAATCACGCCTTTGCCGAGATCATGCAGCAGTCCGCAGGTAAAGGCCAAATCTCCGCTAAGCTCGGTACGCGCATGTCCGGCAATTATTTTTGCGGCAATGGCTGTCTTCAAATCATGCCGCCAGAGAGACCCAGCCTCTGCGACGTAACCTTCCAGCTTTTTCTCAAAGAGCAACCCGGCCGCCTCAGACATGGCAATGCCCACAACCATGTCTTCTCCCAGTAATGACACGGCATGGTCAACGGAATACACCTCTGCCTTTCTGGCAAAAGCGGCGGAGTTCACCACCTTGAGTATCTGCGCGGTGATCACGGCATCGTATTTGACAATATTAACGATATCGGCAATCCCATGCTCCGATTCCCCGCTCAGCTCAAGAAGCCGGGCGGCAGCGCTGGAAATAAGCGGCACATTCTTGATGGCCTGCCGAACAGCGGCCTGCTTTTCCTGCTTGTTCATAGCTCCCACTCGCCCTTTGTCGGGGAGGACAAGACAATCTTGCCCGTCCCCACCGACACCGATACGGTCCGACTGATACTGCCGCCCACGTCTTCAGTCATCGGCCCCATACCCAGCGGCCAGAGAATTTTTTTCAGGCTCAGCACATTCCGCTTGCCGATGTTGAAAGTGTTATTCGTATCCAGCACATTCGCCCCCCCGGCAATTTTTACCACCATGCCCTGAGCAAGACTTCCGGCTTGCATAGTGGTGCTGACCGCCATCATGTTCAGGATGGCCGGGATGCCGGTATCGGCGAAATAGCCGGGGCGATCTCGAACAATTTCGGGGCTGATGCTGGAATCCGGCAGAGCCACATGAAGCAGACCCACCGTCCTGGTCGGCTTGTGCAGAAAGATCACGGCAACACAGGAGCCCAGAGCAAAGGTTTTTATTACCTCTTCCGGATCCTTGGAAACCGCAAACTCACCAACCCCTACAACCTTTGTTTTGGCCATGAATCATTTCCATCGCGGAGCAATCAACAATTTTAAACCATGCAGGCTAAGCCACAAGCCCCATTTTTTTTATTTCGGCCAACAACTTTTCGCGGTCAACCGGTTTCACCAAGTAGGCATCACAAGAGCCTTTCATCAAGGCGGCCATAATATTTTTTGCATCATCCAGCGCAGTGACCATGATAATTCTGGTCATATCAGACCCCCAGATACCCCGTTCTTTTTCAATATCCCGAATCTGCCTAAGCACCTCCTGGCCATTGAGGTGGGGCATCATGATATCAAGACAGACAAGATCATAGGGCTCTTTCATTTCCAAGGCCTGCTTGTAAGCGGCCATGGCCTCCTGACCATCCATGGCCACATGACAAATCCCCAGCGGGGAAAGCATCTCCTGCAATAGTGTGCGACTGATAAAATCATCTTCGGCTATCAGTATTTTCATGGAGCTTTCTCCTCTTCAAGTGCTCAACAATATCAGATCGCCCGTTTTTTTAACCCTACCCCTTGTCCGGCCAACAAGGGTCTGAAAAAAAAACGACAATCCTCTCAATTTCCTGCTCAAGCTGCGGCAGGATTTTCTCCGCTCCGGCCATGTCTCCTGTGGCCCCGCAAATCTCCAGGGCTCTGGCAATCTCCCTGGCTTCTGCCGCGCCGAAACTGGCCAAGGAGCTTTTCAGGGTATGGGCTATAATCCGCACCTGACCGGCATCACCAACTGCCCAACCATGCCGAAGCTGCCGCATTTTCTCTGGAAAATCCACTAGGACATGATCCACCAAAACCCGGATCACCTCCATCTTCCCGCCGACAGTCTTCTTCATCTCGGTCAGATCAACAGGGAAGGCGGAAATGGCCTGGGGCTGCTCAGTCATTTCAGTCTGCGCCCTCGGCAATATCGGTGAGGCCTCGGACTTCGAGAATAAGGCACACCTCGCCATCGCTCAAAATGGTGCAACCGGATACACAACGGACCTGGCCGATCTTGCCGATATACTCGGAAAGCCCCTTGATCACGGTCTGCTGCTGCCCTAAAATCTCATCGACAAAAAGACAGACATTACGACCCTGGTTTTCGAGCAAAACTAGAATCCCCTCGTCCAAGAGCTCACTTGCCGGCTTGATCTTATGCAGACGATGGAGGCGCAACACAGGAAAAAGCCTGTCGCGTACCCGCACCAGCTCCTGTCCCTCCGGGGAAACAGTGATGGCCTTGGCTGTCGGCCGGAACGATTCCCTAATCGAGAGAATGGGGATAATATAGCGAACATCTCCAACCCGGACCAACATGCCATCGATAATGGCCATGGTCAGAGGAATCCGAAGAACAATCTTGGTGCCGATTCCCGGCTTGCTGTCGATGTCGATCTTGCCATCTATCTGGTTCAGATTCTGCTTGACCACATCCATCCCGACCCCACGACCGGAAACATCGGTGACCTTGTCCGCCGTTGAAAACCCGGGAAGGAAAATCAGGGCCGAGACATCCTTGTCGCTGAGCTCGGAGCCGTTTCCCTGGATGAGCCCCTTTTCCCTTGCCTTTTTCAGGATTTTCTCCCGGTTGAGCCCCCGGCCGTCGTCCTCGATCCTGATCCAGACCTCCCCTTCTTCATGACTGGCTGCCAGGCGCACTATCCCTGTTTCCTTTTTGCCCGCAGCCAGACGCTCCTCCGGATTTTCCAGGGCATGATCCATGGAATTGCGGATGAGATGCACCAACGGGTCGGTGATCTTTTCGATCACGGTTTTATCCAACTCGGTTTCCATGCCCACCAGGACCAGGTCGGCCTTTTTCCCGGACTTTCTGGCAAGGTCGTGGACCAGGCGGGTCATCCGGTTAAACAGCCCGGCCACCGGAATCATCCGAATGGTCATGGCCACCTCCTGCAACTCCTTGACCAGCTTGCTCATCTGTTGGGAGGCCTTGCTGAAATTCTCCAATACCAGCCCAGCCAGGTCAGGGCTGTGGATCAGCATATTTTCGGCGATCACCATCTCGCCGATCAGGTCGATGAGCGTATCGATCTTATCCAGATCGACCCGGATATCCGGTCGCTTCAAAGGGGCGACTGGGTGAGGTTGCTCACCGCCTGGGGCCGCCTTGAATTGCTCCTGCGCGGCCAGGGCCTTGTCCACCTGTGCATGGGAAACGGCGCCCATACCGACCAGCACCTCACCCAAGGGTTGTTGCTGGAGATCCAGGGCAGCATAAAGGGTTTCCGGGGTAATCACCCCGTTGTCCACCAGAATCTCTCCCACCCGTGGCGTCTGGGCGGCAGAGTCACTGTCCAACCCACCAGGAATAAAATCAGCCAGCAGCTCCAGATAGAGATCCAGGCCATCAATCCTCCCTTCGCCTTTTTGGGAAATCTCCGCCAACGAGTTTTTCAAGACATCGCAGAGGTTGAGCAGGGCATCCGCCGGCTTGGCATTGGCTGGAGCGATCCCAGACTTCATCGCCTCAAGCACGGTTTCCATGCGGTGGCTCAGTCGTTCAAGATCGCGGAATCCGAGAAAACCGCAGTTGCCTTTAAAGCTATGGATTTTGCGGAACAGCTCCCCCATAACCTCCTTGTTTTCCGGATCCTTGCTCCAAACCAGAAGCCCCTCTTCGACCTCTTGTAGCTGCTCGGTTGCTTCCTGCAAAAAGGCGTTCACCAGTTCCGGGGTGATGGCAAGATCAGGAACCGAGATATCCGGCTCTGCCACCGCCGCCACTGCCTTAGCTGGTATCTGCCCGACGGCAGACCCGCCGGCGCTGCCGCCGCCGATCTCCGCTTGCAGTTGGCCGGCAAGCACCCGGGCCTGTTCCTCCATGCCAAGATCGTTCAGGTTAGCTGCAACATAGTCCAAGGTCTCGCGCATGAAATCAATGGTTTGGCAAAACAGATCCACATGCTCATTGGTCATGGGCTGCTGCCCTTTGCGAATCTGGTCCAACAGATTTTCCGCCGCATGGGCGGTGCTGGCCATGAACGAAAAATTCAGAAACCCGGCGCTGCCCTTGACAGAGTGGAACAGCCGGAACACCTCGTCCATAACCGGCACACTTTCCGCCGTTGGCAGGAAAGGCCCTTGTTTCGTGAATTCCTCAAAGCCGATGATTGTTGGCTCAAGATGATCCAGCAGATCGATGCATTCCTGAATGAATTCCTGAATTATCTCTTGCTGTTCACTGGAAAGTTTTTCAGCCATGTTCTCGTCCCATATGGATTAAAAATTAACGGCTCAGCACAATCCGTATTCTGACTTCCTTACCCTACTTGCTCAACATGGACAGCGAGGCTTCGGCAATCTTCTCCAGCGGCACCAGACATTCCGCCCCGCCGTTCTCAAAGGCCTCCTTGGGCATTCCGAACACCACGCAGCTGCGCTCATCCTGGGCCAGATTCCTGGCGCCTGCCTTGCGCATGGCCAACATACCCTCGGCCCCGTCCCGCCCCATGCCGGTGAGCATCACCCCCACGGCGTTGCGCCCGACATGCTGGGCCACGGAATGCATGAGTACATCGACGGAGGGACAATGCCCGGAGACCTTTTCCCCTGCCTTGCAGACAACCTCATAGATTCCTCCGGAACGCACCACCTGCATGTGCTTTTCCCCTGGGGCGATCAGGATCCGCCCCGGCATCACTCTATCCCCGGTTTCCGCCTCTTTCACCTGCATGGCGCACAGCTCGTTGAGCCGGTCGGCAAACATCTTGGTAAAACCGCTGGGCATGTGCTGCACAATAACAACCCCTGGGGTGTTGACCGGATACCGGGTGATCACCTCCCGGATCGCCTCGGTGCCGCCGGTGGAAGCGCCAATGGCAATGATTTTGTCTGTGGATTCGTGCAGTGATTTGGGGACAAAAAGCACCTTGCCGGCAAACAGGGCCTCCCGCCGCTCCTTGAAATGGGAGACATTGGCGGTGGAGGCGATCTTTACCTTGGTCCGCAACTCCATGAGCATGGCGGTCAAGCCCCGGGCCACATCGGTGCTCGGTTTGGTGACAAAATCCACCGCCCCGGCATCCAAGGCATCCAGGGTGATCTGCTTGCCCCTTTGGGTAAGGGCGCTGACCATGACCACCGGCAGGGGATGCTGAGGCATGAACCTGCGCAAAAATTCAACCCCGTCCATTCTCGGCATTTCCACATCCAGAGTCATCACATCGGGATTGAGATTCACAATCATGTCGCGGGCCACATAGGGGTCGGGCGCGCTGCCCACCACCTCAATTCCCGGATCCTGAGCAAGCCCCTGGGAAAGGATGGTCCGCACCAGCGAGGAATCATCCACCACCAGCACCCGTATTTTCCGCCCCCCCTGATTCATGAACTCTCCTATATCCTTTTATAAACCGCAGGCATCACATACTGAAACGCCTCCTGTTGCCGCCCCAGGGTTTCGGAATGGCCGATGAAAAGATACCCCCCGGGCTCCAGGCACTGATGATACCTTTGCACCAGGGCATCCCTGGTCTCCGAGTCAAAATAGATCATCACGTTCCGGCAAAAGATCACCTGAAAAGGACTTTTAAAAGGGAACTGCTTGTTCATGAGATTGAAACGCCGAAAGGTCACCTGCTTCTTGAGCGATTCATTGACCAGCCAGCCGCCAGCCTTCTGCCGGCTGAAATACTTGAATTTGACCTGGGGAGGAATCCGCTCAACCTGTTCATCCCCGTACATCCCGAGCTTGGCCTTACCCAGCACCTGATCAGAAATATCCGTGGCCAGAACCCCGCCATTCCAAAGACCATATTCGTTGCCCAGATATTCCATCATCAGGAGAGCCAGCATGTAGGGCTCCTCGCCGGAGGAGCAGCCAGCGCTCCAAATCCGCAGATCGCGGCTGTTGCGCTTTTTCTGCCGGTCGATCAGAGGGGGCAACACCTCTTGGGTAAAAAAATCAAAATGGGCATGTTCCCGGTTGAAATAGGTGTAATTGGTGGAGATCCGGTTGACCAGCTTATCCAAGGCCGAACCGGAGGTGTCCCGGATAACACATTCATAATAGTCTCGAAAGGAAGCAAACTCCTCGTCCCGCAACAGCTTTTGCAGACGACCCACCACCAGAGAGCGTTTCTGATCCGTGAGATTGATACCAAAACGGTCGTAGACCAGGGTCCGGATAAGATGAAACTCCTGGTCGTTGATGGCGAGAGTTGTATCCATTACAGTCCGTGCGTGAATTTTAATGATCCCGGAATTACTCCCCTCTCCCACTCGGAGCCTACGCTTACCTGTGGGAGAGGGGTCGGGGGAGAGGGCCTTTTACCTAAAGCCTCCCCGCCTTTCTCAATACTTACCAAACTCCTTATCATCCAGGGCGATAACACTGCTCGGCTTGACCTTGGCTCCGCCGCCACCGCCCCAGTCTCCATAATCAAGCTGCGACCGGTTGGCAGCCATCTGCTGCGGCTGCATAGGGGCAAACTGTTGTTGATTGCCGGTAGCCATTTTCAGCTTGAACCTTGCCAGCATCTGCCGTAACTGCCCGGCCTGACTGGAAAGCTCTTCCGCTGCCGCCGCACATTCCTCGGCGCTGGCCGTGTTCTGCTGGGTAACCTGATCGATCTGCCCCAAGCCTTCGTTTACCTGGGCAATACCCTGGGCCTGCTCATTGGAGGCGGCGGCAATCTCACCCACCAGATCCGTGACCTTGCCCACCGAGGTGACAATCTCACCCAAGGCCTCGGCAGTTTTGTCGGCGATCTGCGTGCCTTTTTCGGTCTTGCGCACCGAGCCCTCGATCAGCTCGGCCGTCTCGCCTGCGGCCTTGGCGCTACGGGCCGCCAGGTTGCGCACCTCTTCGGCTACCACGGCAAAGCCCTTGCCGTGCCGTCCGGCCCTGGCCGCTTCCACCGCAGCGTTGAGGGCCAACAGGTTGGTCTGGAAGGCGATTTCATCAATGACTTTAATGATCTTGGAGATGCTCTGGGCCGAGTCGCTGATGTCGCCCATGGCACCCACCATCTCTTTCATTTGCGCGTTGCCGTTCTGGGCAGCATCCCTGGCCTGACCGGCCAACTGATTAGCCTGGGTGGCATTACCGGCGTTGAGCTTGGTTTGCGAGCCCATCTCTGTCATGGAGCTGGTGATCTCCTCCAAAGAGCTGGCCGATTCGGTGGCCCCCTGAGACAGGGACTGGCTGGCAGAAGAAACCTGGGCTGCGGCCGAGTTGACCTGCTCGCCGGCGAGGTAAATCTGGCTCAGGGTGGCATTCATGTCATCCAAGGTTTTTGCCAAGGCCGCGCCGATGGCATCCTTGGCATCCACCTGATGGGCGTCAAAGGCAAAGTTACCGTCGGCGATCTTTTCCAGGGCCACGACAAAATTGGTCTGTAGGTTGTCGGCAAAATCGTCCATGGCCTTGGCCATCTGGCCGATCTCGTCCTTTCTCTGCATGCGCAGTCGTTGGTCGAGATGGCCCTTGCTCAGCTCGGTCAGCATCTCCATCCCCTGCTTGAGCGGCCCTTCGATGCCCTTAGCCAGGATGAACCCCAGAAAAACGGCGAAGACCACACCGGCAACAGCACAGCCAATCATCGTCCGGCTGGCGTTATCGGCAATCTCGGTATTGTTTTCCGCAGATGCTTTGGCCAGCTTGAGTTTTGAATTCATCATTGCATACAGGGCGTCGTTCGCCTCAGCTGCCGCCTTTTTCATCTCTCCTTTAACAATGGCCTCGGCCTCGACCATTTTTCCGGCAGCAACCAAGGCCGTTATCTCATCATTATACTTGTTGTAGGCCTTCCGCTTCTCGACAAAGGTCTCAAATAACTTCCGCCCCGCATCGGTAAATAAGGTTTTCTCATACGAATCACACAGTTCCCTAATCTCTTCACGCAACTGCTTGATGGTCTCCTGGGCCTTCTGGCGACCTGCCGGTGTATTAGTCGGATCCGCCACTTCCCGGGCATTGATCCTTATCCGCTGAAATTTGATACCGATTTCACCCACCTGCCCAATGGGTACAGTCATCTGCTCATAGAGCTTGGTATCGGCATCATCCACCGTTTTAATTCCCCTGACCCCGATAAAACCGATAACAGCGGCAATACAGGCGACCAGCAGGAACGCCAACAAAAGCTTCTTGAACATCTTCATATCATTGATGAAATCTTTCATACCAGGTTCTCCTTCTAATTTATCCCCTTACGCCGCCGGGGCGATTTCTTCCAATTGGGCCAGCTCTTCTTCATAGAGCAGCTGCTCCACATTGAGCAGGATCTTCACCTCGTCATTGACCTTGCCCATGCCTTGCAGAAATCGACTCCGCTTGCCCTTGGCTTTTTCCGGCGCCGCCTCCACCTGCGACTCGGGGATGTCCACCACCTCCTGCACCTTGTCAACCACCAGGCCGATGGAGGTGTTGTTGATGTTGACCACGATGATGCAGGTCCGTTCGTCGTACTCGCGCGCCTCCATGTGGAAGCGGGAACGGACATCCATCACCGGAATCACCTTGCCACGCAGGTTGATCACCCCTTTCAAGAATTCCGGCATGTCCGGCACCTCGGTGATCCGCTGGATGCCGATAATCTCGGTGACGAACCGGATCTCGA
>JBAZCG010000073.1:0-9189 GCA_041671085.1 Desulfurivibrionaceae bacterium
TGAAGAAGGAGAAAAAAACTACTGGGAATTGAACCTTGCCCCGAGCGGGGCCTGGAATGTTTACGCCTTTACTGAGTACCGGACTGGAATGCGCCAGGAAGACCGGGTTGGGGAGCCGCGTATCGAAACAGCCCGCACACCGGACACCTTCTCCCTAACCGCCGAACTGGGGATCGGCACTCTCCATGCAGACAATGCCCCCCTCCGGGTTGGGGTCAGCGGTGTTCTCCAGCATCGGGACACCCGGTTGAGCTACTGGGCTCTTGCCCACCCGGAAGAAAAGCCCGACTTCCACGCGCCCCAGTTCTTTCTTCTGCGGGTGTAATCCCACCCGGTTCCAGGATGGCGGTGAGCCTGCCCGCCACTAAGTCAACAAATCAACACCATCCCCTCTGGCTCCCAATTGCGTGTTTTTTCAGTATTGACATCCTGTCATGTAAATGGGACTGTTTCCCAATAGTTAGGCAAATGCACCGTGCGATGGATAACCACCGCAAGTTGTTATCCGCAATCCGCATAACACCCCGCATTGCCCCACAATCAGAAATTTTCACTCCTTCTTGGATGGGTAGAACATGAATGAGCTGATAAAAACATTGGTCGAATGGTTAAAAAATAATCGCATCGCCAAAGAGGGATTGTTGGTGGCAGCCGTGCTGGCAGTCATATATTCCGCTCTTGAGTATGTACTGAAGAATCCAGTAGCGGCTAATATTCTGCAAGACTACAGGCTACAGTCCGCCACATCGGTGGTAATTTCTTTTTGGGTCGCTTCTCTATGCTGGCGGTATGCCAAATACCCATTGCTGAGGTTAACTGCCGCCACTATGTTTGTGATATTGGGTAGTGGCAGTGCTGTCTGGATTGTCATGCAGTCTAAAATAGAACAAGTTACGTTACGCATTGTTTTTGACGAGTCAGTAACAATTTCACCAACCGCAATTATAAAGCTTGTGGATACACTTCAATCTCCGTTATTTGCAGTGGAGATACAAGACCAAGCTATTGCCACCAACACAGTAAATAATGAATCGATCACCGACCAAGAAGCAAGAAACGCCCTGAATGCGCATGGATTTCTTAACCAAGGCTCTGGCGGGAAAAAATCGTTCACAATCTTAGTAACCGGGAAAAACCTATCGAACTCAGAGTGGAGCAACCTTCTGCTAATTGCTTGGCCGGAAGCGTCTGTAGTTTCAATATGGGGGGTTGGTCAAAGCACTGACATTTCAGAGCAGTCAGTCAGGCGATATATTGCCACGTCTGCCACATTGGAAACGCTTGTATCTAGCGCACTCAGATACAACAAATCGATTCTTGATAAGCGTTCACCAACTCTCTATAAAGGCTGCCTACATGATTTTCATCGGACAAGACAAACATACATAAATCAAAGTCAGAACCCTAAATTCTGTGATTTGGAAGCGGACGCCATTGAAAATATATTCGGAAAGGCCACACTAAAGGCTGCAAATGATGTTTTTAGTAAAATCTCAACAGAGAACTAATGTGTTGCTTAACTTGCCGCTCAACTGGGGCAGGCTCAGTTCTATTTAATGCATAACAAATTTCTCCGCCGAAACTTTTTCGCCGTAAGCTCCTCAAAAGGCTGGTAACCATAACGTTATATTTTAACCAAGCCACGTATGTAAGGCCTAAAAATGACACCGGAATATAGAATCGAAGCGGAAAAGCAGATCACGTCTTACCTGAACAACAATGACGTCAAAAATATCAAATATATGCAGGTTGAGCAAACCTACAGCGATCTTGGTCTGGAAATTAACGTTTGGAACGTAAAAACCGAAGGCGGTAGCTGGTGGATTGTCGAAGGGGAAGGCGCCCCAATGAATCTCTACACTCAAGACGCTTTTTATTTTTCCGCCGATGAGGCGTATTCTTTTCATATGGGCATAACTCAAAGACTACAAGCCCGGCATCACAAAGAATTCAAGCATATAATCGATGAATTACCGTTAGATATAGATGGAATAAAATCAATCAGCCGAAGGTTGAATTTGGCAGCGCAGTGCCTGAACAATATTGTTGGCGCAGAGGATATTCAAAGTATTGGTTTAACATGCAGAGAGAGCCTAATTGAGCTAGCTACAACGCTAATAAGCGCTAACCCAACCATCTTGAAAGAGAACAACCTCAAGGCCGCAGATTTCAAAGGCATAGCAAAAGCTGTAATTGCTATATACGCCCAAGGAAAGAGCAACAGTAATCTACGAAAATTCAGCCGTAGCATGGCAGAAATGGCTTGGGACTATTCGTCTGAAGTTGTTCACTCGCCAAACAAGAACATTCCAGACGCAAAAATTTGTCTTTTATTTACGTGCTCAACTGTTTCAGTATTCCAGAATCTCTACCTGAAACATTTGGGATTTGACGCAGAACAAAAATGCCCCGAATGCAAAAGCATGAATTACAGTTTGCACACAGCCGCGGACGATTTATTTCTTATCATGCGATGTGATGACTGTGGCCATGAAGAAACGGTACAATTAGAGAACCAGAACGGTGAATAAAACATAACAAGCGTCTGCACTCAGACGGCGAGGAAGCGTTCTCCAAATCAAGTTGAGTGGCCGCGCCGCTGGTGAGGCTGGTCGTTCTGCAGAGCAGCACCGCTACTGACGCAGATGCGGTGCTGACGAACGTTTACCCACTCAATACATCTCATACTTTGCCAACACCCCATCAAGCCCGCCGTTACTCAGCGGCTTCTTCCAGGCAGGTTTGAGGCCGATCTTCTTCACCAGCTCCCGGTCGCCGAAATAGAGATAGGCCGTGGAGCCGGTGCATTTATGCTTGAGAAAACTGCCCAACTCCCCCACCAGGGCGGCGGCCTCCGCCTGGGCGCCCAGGCGGACCCCGTAGGGCGGGTTGGCGACGATGACCGAATCGCTGATGGGTTCAAGCTCCTGAAAGCGGCGGGCGTACACCTCCACCTCTTTGCCGTAGGGCAACTGGCCAAGGTTGATCCGCGCCGCCTTCACCGCCAGTTTCGCGGCGTCACTGCCCGTGATCAATCCCTCGGGCAGCGCGCGAATCTGCGCATCCGCCTCGGCCTTTACCTGTTGCCAGACCTCCGGCGCAAAATCTGGAAAGTACATAAAGCCAAAATTCTCCCACAGATATGCGGCGGGAATCCGGCAATACCGCATCAGGGCCTCGCAGAGCAATGTGCCGGAGCCGCACATGGGGTCGATCAGCGTGCGCTCGCCGTCCCACTGGGTCAGGTCGAGGATCGCCGCGGCCAGGGATTCCTGGATGGGCGCTTCCACCGATTCCTGGCGGTAGCCCCGCCGGTGCAGGGAGGCGCCCGAGGCGTCGAGGCTGATCACCGCCGTGTTTTTATGGATATGGAGATTGAAGACCAGATCGGGGTTGCGCTTGTCCACGTTGGGCCTGGCGCCGAATTTCTCCTGGAACTGATCGACAATAGCATCCTTGAGGCAGAGGGCGGCGTACTGGGAATGGGTGATCAAGCTGTCGCTCACCGTGGCGGTGATGACAAAGGTCTGCTCCCGGTCGAACAGCTCCACCCAGGGGATGGTCAGCGCGGTCTTGTAGAGATACTTGGTGCTGTGGCAGTCGAAATGAAGAAGCGGGGCCAAAACGCGGGTGCAGAGCCGAGTCTGGTAGACGATCCGGTACAGCACCTCGGGAGTGGCGGTGAAATAGACGCCCCGGTACACCGGGTTGACCTGGGTCGCGCCTAAACCCGCAAGCTCACGCTCGGCCAAGGACTCGACATTCTCCGCCACCTGGGCGAAATAGCTGTTGTTCTTCTGATAGACAAATTCCACTCCACGACCTCACACAACTCAAATTTGATTTCAAAACGGAAGGCAAAACACCTCAAACGACGATCTGCCGATGGTACCCCGGAACGCCCGAAAACGCCACAGGCAAGACACTCCCCCTTGCCCAGGCGCGGGATTCCTTTGCTCGCGGCGGCCATGATCGCGCAGCCGGATATTTACAAGCGGGCCAGGGTGTGCGATACTCTGGATAATCTTGGCAGCCAATACCTCTGGGGATTCCCCGGCAACATCACACGAGGCAACCCTGTGCCGACAAAAAATACCGATTTCTCCCTGGACGCCTCAGCCAGCGAACTCTACGCCCAGCTCTCCGGCATTGACACCACCCGGAGGATTCTCGACCAATCGCCGCAGGAGTCCTCCCTCCTTGAGCTGCTGGGCGCGGAAGAACAATGGCTTGACCGCCACCGCCTCATCCTGATCGAGGTCTGCTGGCTGCTTGCCGATATCCTGCACACAAGGCAGCCCCCTGTCCCAGACCAGAGCACGGAACAGGACCAAGCCCTGTGGGCGGCGATAAAACAGCTTTCCGGCTGCCCGCACTTTGACGGGACCATCTCGATCCGCTACCGGGGCAGCGGCTTTCCCGGCCAGGAGGCGGTGCAGGAACAATGCGATTACGAGGCCGCCTGCGGCAATCTCCTGCTGGACTTGCAGGTTGCCGGAACCATGGCCAAGCGGATGGCTGGGCAGCCGGGCTCTGCCTTGCCCGGCCAATTGCTTGCCGCCTTTAAGTGTTTCAGCTCCCTGGGCATCAACCATCTCCATCTGGACAGCAAGGTTGGCGACGAGAACGACAAGGCACGGGTTCTCGCCTCCCTGCACGGATTGACCCGCTACTACCAGGAGGTGGGCCAGGAATCTTCCGAATATATCGTCCGGGACGAGTACAAGCTCCCCAACCCCAACCTCACCCTGCTGGCGGCGATCAACAAGGTCAAACCGCTGGCGATCCAGAAGCTGGTAACGGAGATCACCCCCATGCTCTTCGGCCCGGAGCCCAAGGAGGCGCTGGCCGCCTTTCCCACCGTGTTCAACGCCATCTTTGCCTTCCCGAAGCTCAACGCCCAGCTCACTAAGCCGGCCATCGAGGTCAACAACATCCAGCGTCTCATGCCGGGACAAACCGATGGGGGAGACACCCGGAACCAGGCCATGCTCTCACGGTTGGCCATCGCCAGTTATGGCGAAAATCCCCGCCAGGTGGCGGAGGTTCTGGCCAGCGTGAGCAGCGGCGGCTACCAGAACATTTACATGGGCACCCTGCAAAAACGGCTCTCCCTGGCCACCGATTTTCTCAACAAGAGCGAGAATGCGCCCCAGCCTGACGCCGTGCGAACGGAGGCGCTGCACAATATCGAAAATGGGTTGGAGATGGTGCCGGACGAGCTGTACGAGAGTCTGGATCTTCCCGCTTCCCAAGAGCAGGGTGCACCGGAGAATGGCCACCAGCCCCGGCATGACTGGCCGCTGCACAAGGAGATTTTCTCCCTGCTCAGCTTTTTCAAGCGCCGCTCGGTGATCAAGAAAAAAATGCGCGACATGGTCCGCGGCCAGGTGAAATTCGAGCCCCAGGACTATGCGGTGATCGCCAGAAATTTCCGGATCACCGACAGCCAGGCCGCCCATCTGGTGCGGTTGCTCAACGGCTGCTTTGACGAGACCGGCCGCTTCCGCAGAAGCGCCTTTGAGAAAAACATCCCCGAGTTTGTCCAGTACGAAACCAAGGTCTTTGAATTTCTCTGGCATTACCTAAAAGAACTGGTATCCCGGGACGACAGGGTTTCCTTCCTCAACGCCATGCAGCATCTCATTGCCCAACTAAACTCCCCGGCCGAGGCGCTGAAGGTGCTGCTGCGCGACATCTTTGGCCAGGCGCACCGGGTGGGATTTTCCGACCGCAATGGGCTGCTGCTCGCCAACATCCTGATCCGCACCTACAACCAGGAGCTCGGCAACCATATCGAACTCACGCCGGAGGAGGTGCTCCAGGTCAAGGTGGGGCTCAACCAGGAGATGACCGCCAAGGCCCTGGCCTTTTTGGAGGAGGAACAGGAACACCTCTTCCGCAAGCTACGGACCATCCACGAGGAGCTTCAAAAAACCCTGAGCCGGGAAACCGGCGCGGCTGCCATCCCCTTGCACTACCTCACGACCCTGGAGCGAGAGCTGATCATCTTTCTCTCCCTGGTGGGCGGGCCGGTCTCCCACAAGATCCTCCACGGGGTGGTCAAGGAATACGGCAACCCCGAGTCCGCAATCTACGCCGCCCTCACCAGCCCCGAGGAGGGCAAGGGTTTTCTCCAGCTGCTCCAGGTGGCGGTGCGCGGCCTGAAACGGTTTTCCCAGATGGAAGACCTGCTGCTCTTTACGATCCTCACCGACCGGGAGCCCCGCTTCCTCTCCCTGTGGGACGATGAGCCCCATGCGGCCCTGGTCAAACGGGTCATGGAATGGGCGCGCTAAAACGGGTCATTCCCGGTTTTGCCCGCTTTGCCTGCTTTCTTCTCTTGCAATCCCAAGGAAGACCGGGTACCTCTTGCTGCGAAAAGTCGGTTGCTTAGCATACATTTTTGGGAGAAAACACCATGGATTTCGACTCATTCGAACAGGCCTTGCATGCCTGCATGACCGCCGCCCCAGGCAGCGACGAGCAGGAAGCAGCCCTGATCTACTGCCTGGATAACGCGCCGCCAGAACTCAAGGACAAGATCGCCGAGGCCCTGGCGAATTTTCACAAGGGGCATGGCGATGGCTGCGGATGCGGCTGCAATCACGATCACGGCCACAGTCACGACTGAACAGGACACCCTCCGGCTATTTCTTCTGGAATAACGAAAGAAACTCCCCGTACCCTTCCTTTTCCAGATCAGCCACCGGGATAAACCGCAGAGCCGCGGAATTGAGGCAGTAGCGCAACCCGGTGGGCGGCGGGCCATCGTTAAAGACATGCCCCAGGTGCGAATTTCCTTCCCGGCTGCGCACCTCGGTCCGGGAGGTGAAGAGCTTCCGGTCTTCCCGCTCGACAATCCGCTCCGGAGAGAGCGGCCTGGTGAAACTCGGCCAGCCCGTGCCCGAATCATACTTGTCCAATGAACTGAACAGCGGCTCGCCGGAAACAATATCCACATAAATCCCGGCCCGTTTGTTATCCCAGTATTCGTTGCGAAAAGCCGGTTCGGTGCCTTCCTCCTGGGTGACCTTGTACTGCAAGGGGGTGAGCCGCTTGCGCAGTTCCGCCTCGCTCCATTTCTTGGCAGCCCGGCTCTGATCCCCCCAGATCTTTTCCAAAAATTGATCCCTGCCGGAGCCGCCACGGTAGATGCGGTAGCGGATGGGGTTCTTCTTATAATAATCCTGGTGGTACTTCTCGGCCGGGTAAAACCGGGTGGCCGAAACAATCGGCGTCACGATGGGCTTGGCAAAAACCTTGCGGCTCGCCAGCTCGTTTTTGGATTTCTCGGCCAGCTGGCGCTGCTCCTCGTCGAGATAAAAAATCCCCGAGGTGTAGGCGTGGCCTCGGTCCACAAACTGGCCACCGCTGTCGGTGGGATCGATCTGGCGCCAGAAGACATCCAGCAGCTTTGCGTAGCTGACCTTGGCCGGATCATAGACGATCTCAATCGCCTCGATATGCCCGCCCGCGGCATAATTTTCGTAGGTGGGGTTTTCCGTTTTGCCCCCGATATAACCGGAGGTAACGGAAAATACCCCGTCCAGTTGCTCAAAGGGCTTTTCCATGCACCAGAAACAGCCCCCCGCAAAGATCGCCTTTTTGGTTTTTTCCGCCGCCCCGGCCACTGGCGCGCTCAACAGGCCGAGCAGGACAAACCCCAGGACAAGAAGAGACACGTTTTCCATGAGCTGTACGATCATTTTCATGCGATCACCTCTCTGATATTTTTTGCTTTATCAGACAATAAGCACGCACCGAAAAAAAACGATCAGAAAAAAGCTGGCTGCAATGGCGCCTCGGCCAGGAACCCATCCAACTCCTCCTGGTCGTAAAAGGCGCGTTCAAAAAAAAGCCCCTGACTGGGCGCGGTGTATTCCTTCAGCACCACCGGCGTCTCCAGAAAATGGCTCACCTCGGCCACGGTGAGTTGCCCCTTGCCGACCTCGGCCAGCACCCCGACGATGCGGCGCACCATCTTCCAGAGAAAATGCGAGCCCACGATGCGAAAGAGGATGAGATCCTCTGTTTCCGCGATCTGGGCCGCGTGGACCATGACCAGCGGGGATTTTTTCTTGATCGCCTGGCGGTCGGTGAAGGAGGTGAAGTCGTGCATCCCCACCAGGGTGGCCGCAGCCTCTTGCATGAAACCGGCGTGCAGCGGCTCAGGAATCTGCCAGACAAAATTCCGGCCAAGAGCATTTTTACGTTTGGCAATCTGGTAGAGGTAGCTGCGGCCGATGCAGTTATGCCGGGCATGGAAGCGGGCGCCTGCCCGTTTGCACTCCAGAATGGCGATATCCTTGGGCAGGAGCGCATTCAATCGATCCCCGATCTCCTTGGGGCTGAGCTCGGTATGCGCCTCCAGATGGGCGGCAAAGCGCAAGCCATGCACCCCGGTATCGGTGCGGCCGCTGCCCTGTACATCCACCTCTTGTCCGAAAAGTGCGGCCGCCGCCTTGAGCAGGCTGCCCTGGATGCTTTTGGCGTCATCCTGCTTCTGCCAGCCGCTGTACCGGCCGCCGTCAAACTCCAGGGCCAGCTTGAATCGTTTTGGGTGTTCGCTCATCGTGATGGTTCCTTAAGAAGGTTCATCCGGAAATCCCGGGAAAAATAACGCTAATTTTGTTGTTGTTCACTCTTTCTTCTTTTGCGTGCCCAAAAGAAGAAACAAGAAAAAGGCACCCCAGCCAGTCCCGGCCCTGCGGGCTTCCCTTACTTCTCGCCGAGGGCGGGACGCTAAAAAACTCGGGCTTCGCCCTCAGACAGTTTTAGCGTCTTTTCCGCCCTCGTCTGCGAGGCGCGGCAGGACAAATGGGGGAGGGAAGGAAAAATCCCATTGGCACGCAGCCGAGCACCGGAGAGGCTACCGAAAAGGGATTTGCACTGTTTGAGCGCAGCGAGTTTGCAAAGCCCCGGCAGCATCGAGGAGCGCAGGGCATCCCGCCTTCGGCGGGACAAGGGACACGGGTGCCCTTTCTTTGGTTCGTTTCTTTGGGCAAGCAAAGAAATGAACAACCCAATCGCCGTCTGCTCACTTCTCATTTTTCAGATTCCTGCCAGCCCACTGCCTGGCGCCGCGTTGGACTGAACCCGATAAAGGCGACGCAGCCTGCAACAAAACAGAGAACAAACAGGCCGCTGCCCATGAAGGAGGCGCCGTAGCCCCACTCCCGGTTCAGG
>JBAZCG010000073.1:9199-17490 GCA_041671085.1 Desulfurivibrionaceae bacterium
GCGGCAAGAAAAGTAGCCAGGGTGCGGGTGCCGTAGAGCAGGCCGGAGTTGCCGCCCAACCGCCCTGAGGGGAACAGCAGCGCCACCAGCACTCCGAGCTCCAGCAAGGCCACCGTGTCGCCCAGATTATGGAGCAGCCGGATGGCCACCAGACTACGGATGCCAACCGCCATGGGGGTCAACACCTGAAACAGGGCGGAAAAGGCCATGCCGCCTAAGAAAAAGAGGAACACCGATTTTCGCTTGTCATGATACCTGCCGACCAGGGGAACAGCCAGGGCCATCCACAGCCCCATGCAGGCAAAGACCAGCCCGATCTGTTGGGGGAGCAGCCCGAATTTCTCCTTGAGCAACAGGGAAAAAGAGGTCTGCTCCACCCCGAAATGGGTGCCCAGCACAAAAAGACAGGCTATCAGCAGCAGGGGTTTGAACCGGAAAACGTCCCCGCTGTATTCCTTGAAGGAAAAAACAATGGGCTCATAATCCAGTAAAAACAGGGAGAGCAGAAAAATGGCTCCGGCCCCGGCCACGGCCAGAAGAAAGATCAGCTCCGGCGCCTGCTGCACCACAAGGCCACCAACCAGGGGGCCGAGGCCAAAGCCCAGATAAGTGCTCAGCTGGTAGGTCGCCACCCTCCGGCTCCGCTGGATCTGCCCGAAATGCTTGAGATAGAGGGACTCGCTCACCACCACCAGGGCCGCGCTCCCCAAGCCCCCGATACAGACCGCGACCAGAATCCAGCCAAAGGAGCGGGCGACCAGAAGGGCGGCAAAGTACCCCCCATAGAGGAGGGCACCGCAGAGCATGGTCCGCCTGGGGGAAAAGATATCGGAAAACATCCCCAGCGGCAGCATCAAGGCCATGGAGGAGAGGGAAAATAACCCGATGGCCATGCCGATCTGCAGGTCGCTCAGGCCATACCCCTTGAGAAGCAGGGGCAGATAGGCCAGCACCAGCCAATGCGTGAAGTAGATGAGAAAACGGATGGTGATGGACAAGAGGATCTGGCGGCGCATGGGGAAGTCCCTGGTAAACGGAGTCGATCCTCCCTTCTAGCACGCCTGGGGCAAAGAGGCAATGCGGACTTGACCGGGAACTCCCCAGGCAAGGGACTCTGGTGATGGGCAGGCCGCCTGGCGGGATCGCTCCGGTTCAGCGGCGGCGGTATGCCCACCGCTGAACCGGAGCGCAGCTTGCTGTTTTTTCTCCCGGCCAGGGCCAGGAAACCGTTATGCCACGATCACATAAGATCGAAGCGGTCCAGGTTCATGACCTTGTTCCAGGCGGCAACGAAGTCGCGCACGAATTTCTTTTCCGCATCGTCCTGGGCATAGACCTCGGCCAGGGCGCGCAGCTGCGAATTGGCGCCGAAAACCAGATCCACGCGGGTGCCGGTCCACTTGAGTTTGCCGCTCACGCGATCACATCCCTCGAACACGTCTTCGTCTGCCGGGGTTGGTTTCCAGGTCGTACCCATGTCGAGCAGATTCACGAAGAAGTCATTGGTGAGGGTCTCTGGCCGCTTGGTGAAGACGCCGTGGCGGGATTGCCCGAAGTTGGCGTTCAAGACCCGCAGGCCGCCAACGAGGACCGTCATCTCGGGAGCGGTCAGGGTCAGGAGTTGCGCCCGATCAACCAGCATTTCCTCTGCCCTTACGGCGTATTTGGTTTTCTGGTAGTTGCGGAACCCGTCTGCTTTCGGCTCGAGCACACCAAAGGACTCCACGTCGGTCTGCGCCTGTGAGGCATCCGTGCGTCCCGGCCTAAAGGGAACGGTTACCTTGTGGCCACCCTTCTTCGCAGCCTGTTCGACACCGGCGCATCCGCCCAGAATAATCAGGTCGGCAAGCGATACCCTCTTTTTGCCAGACTGCGCGCTGTTGAACGCCTTTTGGATTTTCTCAAGGGTTTGCAGCACCTTCTTCAGCTGGGCTGGCTGGTTGACTTCCCAATCCTTTTGCGGGGCAAGGCGAATGCGCGCCCCGTTGGCCCCGCCGCGCTTGTCGGAACCACGGAAGGTGGAGGCCGACGCCCACGCTGTGGAAACCAGTTGGGAAATCGACAACCCCGAGGCAAGAATCTTGGCCTTAAGGTCTGCGATGTCCTTGGCGGTGATCGGCTTATGATCGGCTGCGGGTACCGGGTCTTGCCAGATCAGTTCCTCCGCAGGGACCTCCGGGCCGAGATAGCGCGAGCGCGGGCCCATGTCGCGGTGGATCAGCTTGAACCACGCCCGGGCAAAGGCATCCGCGAACTCCTTGGGGTTGGCCAGGTAGCGCTTCGCGATGGGCGCGTAGATCGGGTCGAACTTCAGCGAGAGGTCCGCCGTGGTCATCATCGGCCGGTGCTTCTTCTTCGGGTCGTGCGCGTCAGCCACCATGTCCTCTTCGGCCACGTTCTTGGCCAGCCACTGATGCGCGCCAGCCGGGCTCTTGGCCAGTTCCCACTCGTATTTGAGCAATACTTTTAGATAGCCCATGTCCCAGGTGGTCGGGTTCGGCTTCCAGGCGCCCTCGATTCCGCTGCTGATGGTGTCACCGCCCTTGCCGTTGCCGAAGCTGCTCTTCCAGCCGAGCCCCTGCTGTTCAAGGGGAGCGCCTTCGGGTTCCGGGCCCACATGCGAGGCAGGCCCGGCGCCGTGGCATTTGCCAAAGGTGTGGCCGCCGGCGACCAGGGCCACCGTCTCTTCGTCGTTCATGGCCATGCGGGCGAAGGTCTGGCGAACGTCCCGGCCGGAGGCGACGGGATCGGGCTTCCCGTTCGGCCCTTCCGGGTTCACGTAGATGAGGCCCATCTGCACGGCAGACAAGGGGTTTTCAAGGTCACGATCGCCGGAGTAGCGCTTGTCGCCAAGCCAGGTGTCCTCGCTGCCCCAGTAGATATCCTCTTCCGGCTCCCAGATGTCCTCGCGCCCGCCGCCAAAGCCGAAGGTCTTGAACCCCATGGATTCCAGGGCGCAGTTGCCCGCCAGAATCATCAGATCACCCCAGGATATCTTGTTGCCGTATTTTTGCTTGATCGGCCACAGCAGGCGACGCGCCTTGTCGAGGTTCACATTGTCCGGCCAGCTGTTGAGCGGCGCGAGGCGCTGATTACCGGAACCCGCGCCCCCGCGGCCGTCGCCCATGCGGTAGGTGCCCGCGCTGTGCCACGCCATCCGGATGAAGAGGCCGCCGTAGTGGCCCCAGTCAGCCGGCCACCACTCCTGCGAGTCGGTCATCAATGCGTAGAGGTCCTTTTTTAGGGACTTGAGGTTGAGCTTCTTGAATTCTTCCGCGTAGTTAAACTCCTCACCCAGGGGATTGGACTTGGCGGAATGCTGGCGCAGAATATGAAGGTTCAACTGGTTCGGCCACCAATCCCGGTTGGACGTGCCACCACCGGCTACTTGTGTGCTGGTTCTACCTGTTACCGGACACTTGCTGTTTTCGCTCATCGTTGTCCTCCTCATTTTTTTATATCCCATGCCCCGGGCAAGATGAATCCTTCCAGATGCCCATCATTATATCTTTTCCGGAAACCCCCTGACAAAAAAACGCTGGAAGAAAACATTGCTCACTCTCTTTAAGGTGAGGGTATCAGCTTTCACATCGGAACTCAAACAAATAATAATGATTACTAAAAAGAAACGTCTGGCATCGATGCCGCAAGAAAACACGCTTCCCACCCATGATTGCGATCCAAAGTACGCATCCAGGCAACTCCCTGAATTTTGGTGATTACCGTGGCAATGGCGACCCGACATCGGGTCGCCATTGCCCTGAATACGCCCCATGTCGGCTGGAAAAAGCAATGATTTCGCCGTACGGTGAAATCGAAAACAGTGTCTTGCTTTTTTTCAACACAGCAAAAAAGTCTATTCTCACAAGGAGGGAATATGCTGAAAAAAACCCTGCTCGCATCGTGTTTCGGATTATTGCTTGTGGCTCAGAACGTTCAAGCCGGAGAAGCCGCCCAAACTGGGCTGATCGGCGGCGCGGCCGGAGGCGCCATCCTCGGCCAGGCCATCGGCCGCGATACCAAGGGCACGCTGATCGGCACCGCCATCGGCGGGGTGCTCGGGTACATGATCGGCAATGAGATGGAGAAGGATGAGGTCCGGACAGTCCGGACGTACTCGCCGCCGCCCAGGGTGGTTCGGCAGTACGAAGAGGATTATGAAGACCGGGTGGTAGTGCGCTACAGGCCGGTGGTGTATTGCCCGCCGCAACGGGTGGTCAGGGAAACGGTGATCATAGACCGTGGCTGGGATGAGCCGCCGCGATGGGGCCATCGGCGGGGCCATGGCCGCGACCACTGGCGGTCTGGGCGGTATGAAAGGGATCGGGATTAAGCCTCCCCGATCGTCTTCCACTCATCAGCTCTGAACCAAAACACAAACACAGGCGGCTTCCCCGTGCAAGGGAGGCCGCCTATTTTTTTTAGGCATCGCCGCCCTGCCCCTGCTCCGCCAGAATCTTCCTTGCCCCGGCCAGGGCCTCGTCGATATGGCCGAAGATAAAATCCTGGCCGATCTTTTCGGTGAACCGGTTGCGGTCAAGGGAGACGCGGAGCTGTGGCCGGACCCCGGAGAGGATCAGGGCCGTGCCGTCCTTGCGGGTCTTGGCCAGCAGATCCTCCAGGGCCTGCAGGGCCGTGGCGTCGATGGTCAAGATATGCCGCATCCGCAGAACCAACACCTTGGCCGGGTTTTTGACGATGTTCAGGGTATCCTTGAACTGGGTGACCGCGCCGAAGAAAAACGGTCCGTAGATCTCGAACACCTCCACCCCCTTGGGCACCTCGCGGGTGGCAATGGCCAGGGCGTCCTCCTTGCCGTACTCCTCGTTGAGCTCAGCCGTGATGTTGCGCACCTCGGTGACCTGGGCCATGCGGTTCATGAAGAGCAGGGCCGAAAGGACGACGCCGGTCTGGATGGCGATGGTAAGATCGACAAAAACCGTGAGGCCGAAGGTGCTGAGCATCACCAGGATATCCGACTTGGAGGCGCGGAACAGCTTGACGAAATGGCGCCATTCACTCATGTGGAAGGCGACCACCAGCAGGATCGCGGCCAGGGTGGGCATGGGGATGAGCACGGCCCAACGGCCGAAAAGCAGCAGGATCAGAAGCAGGGTTATGGCATGGACCATGCCGGCCACCGGGGTGCGGCCGCCGTTCTTGATGTTGGTCGCGGTCCGGGCAATGGCGCCGGTGGCCGGAATCCCGCCGAAGAAGGGCGAGGCGATGTTGGCCGCCCCCTGGGCCACCAGTTCCATGTTGGAGCGGTGGCGCATCCCGGTCATACCGTCGGCCACCACCGCGGAAAGCAGCGATTCGATCGCCCCGAGCAGGGCGATGGTCAGGGCGGGCGAGATCAGCTGCGGCAGCATGGCCCAGTCAAGGCGGGGCAGCCTCGGCATGGGCAGCATGCTGGGTACGCTGCCGAACTGGGAACCGATGGTCTCCACCGGCAGGGCAAGAAAATGGACCATCCCGGTGCCGACCAGGATGGCGATGATGGAACCGGGCACCTTTCTGGTCACCTTGCCCCAGAAAACAATGATCAGCAACGAAACACCCCCCACCAGCAAGGCGGAGGAATTCATGGTCCCGGCATGGTGCGCGTAATCAAGAATCTTGTCCACAAACTCGCCGGAGGCGGTTGGGATGGTCAGCCCGAAAAAATCCTTGATCTGGGTGGTGGCGATGATCAGGGCGATGCCGCTGGTAAAACCAATGGTCATGGGATAGGGGATGAACTTGATCACCGCCCCCATCCGGGCCAGACCCATGGCGATCAAAAGCAAGCCGGCCATCAGGGTGGCCATGGCCAGCCCGTCGTAGCCGAACTTGGCGACAATCCCGAACACCACCACGATGAAGGCGCCGGTGGGGCCACCGATCTGTACCCGGCTGCCGCTTAGAAACGAGATGAGAAAACCCGCGATGATGGCGGTGAATATCCCCTGCTCCGGCTTGACCCCCGAGGCAATGGCAAAGGCGATGGCCAGCGGCAGGGCGACAATGCCGACCAGAACTCCGGCCATGACCTCCCGGCCCAGATTCTTGCGGTCGCAGCCATCCTTGATACAGGAAAAAAACTCAGGGACCAAGCGGGTGCTCATCGGATAATTCCCTCCAAGATATTTTTCAATATCGCCGGGTAGATATCAGATGGTCGGGGAGCTTTACGCGAGGAGATGCGCAGGGTAAAGGCGGGGCCAGGTGATAGGTACCCGACGAACAACGAATGCCATGCACGTCAGGCAGAAAACAACAGGGCCTTATATTTAGAAAAAGCGGCTTGAATTTGCAAGGGAAAATATACCCTTCATTCAGGCCAGGCCGCGCTGAAAGTTGAAGGTCGTGGTTTGAGACAGAGGCTGATCGGCAGCAAGGGCGGCCAGCACCTGTTTGCCTCGTGCGGAAAGAGCCCCGCACTGGCTCAGGTCAACGATGATCCGGGTGCACCCCATGCGTTTCAGTTCGGCAAGATGGCCCAACAGGGAAAAATCGTGCTCCGCCAGAACCTCGGTGAGGCCGTGGTGCTGGAAAACGCGGTATCCCTCTCCCCCTTCGGCCCGGAGCACCGAACCGGGCCGCACCCCCCGGACCGGGATACGGGAAAGCATCACCACCAGCGGGCTGTAGATGGTGATGGCCAGAGGAGGCAGATGGTCTGCCCGGCGGAAGAGTTCCTGCAGGTTCTTGCGGTCGTCCTCCAGGTTGGCGGTGAGTTCACCAAGCCCCAGCTCCTGCCAGGCAAGGGCTGCCTGGCTGTTCAGGGTGTAGCAGCGGAAGCCCCCCAGCAGGCTGATCTCGGACAGACCGGCAAACAGGGGGAGATGCCCCAGATTGTTGAGGCGGAAACGATGAGAACCCTGCCCCGCCAGCATCCCCACCGCCCTGCGGTATTCGTCCCACTCCGCGCCGAAAAGCATGGGGGGAATCTCCCAGATGACCCGGCCCTGCCAGTCAGCGCGGTGATGGTCCACCTTTTTCAAACCCGCCAGGGTCTCCGGGGTCAACACCAGCTCAAACTCGGCAATCCCCGGCTCATCAAGAACACGCATATCCTGGGGCTCCCTGCCCCGCACGGTCAGAGCCTGAGCCGAGGCGACCGGGGAAGCAGAGGCTGGCAGCAGACTCGCCAGCCCCTGGCTACGGGCCTGGGCCAGGATTTCCTTTTGGGCCGG
Source organism: Desulfurivibrionaceae bacterium (assembly GCA_041671085.1). Classification (GTDB taxonomy): domain Bacteria; phylum Desulfobacterota; class Desulfobulbia; order Desulfobulbales; family Desulfurivibrionaceae; genus Thiovibrio. Next base: position 16,378 of record JBAZCG010000073.1, read on the forward strand.
GCTCTTTTCCGGCACTGCCACCTGATCAAGCGTGGCCCGACACGCCTCCGGGCTCATGGTAAAAGCGGCCTTGCCGCCCACTTTGAAGACCTTGTCGCCTACCTGGAAAAAGCCGCCCTTGTCGGGAATCCGCACCCGGACAAAATCCCCAGCCTTGACGACCTTCGTTTTTTTCTGTTCAAGCCACAGCTCCCGCACCGTAAAACCCGTACCGGCCTGGTCGTTTTGGGGCTGAACGCGAATTCTATCGCCGACGTGCAGCCGGTCGCTGGTCTCAAACCCGATCATGCCGCCGCGTAGCGAGGTTACCTGGCCGAGATGCTTGCCCAGGGTGCCTTGCTTCGCGGAATCGGCAATCGCCGAGGGAACGGAGCCGGAAAGAAACCCCTTGGTCGCTTGACGGCCAAAGGAGAGGGCCAGCTGTTCCTCGGCCTCCTGCATCGCCTGCTTGCGCCCGCTTTCCGGGGCGTCCAGCACCAGCCGGTAGGCCGCCACCACCCGGGCCACATACTCGGCGCTCTTCATCCGCCCTTCGATCTTAAGGCTCATGACTCCGGCCTTAAGCAGCTGGGGCAACAGGGACAGTGCGCAGAAATCGCTGGTGGAAAAATGATAGCCCGGCTGTTCCCGGTTGAGATAGCGGCGGCGGCAGGGCTGGGCGCAGCGGCCCCGGTTACCGCTCATGCCGCTCGCGGCGGAGGAAAACAGGCACTGGCCGGAAACGGAAAAGCACAAGGCGCCGTGGACAAAATGTTCCAGCTCGATGGTGCTCTGCTGGCGGATGGCAGCGATCTCGGCCAAGGAGAGCTCCCGGGCCAAGACCGCCCGTGTGAAGCCCATCTGCTCCAGCATCCTGACCCCGGCCGCGTTGTGCACGGCCAGCTGGGTTGAGGCGTGCAGGGGCAACTGGGGGAAATGATTCTTGGCCAGCCGCCAGACCCCGAGATCCTGGATGATCAAGCCATCGATCCCGATCCCGGCCAGATCGGCCAAAATCCCCACCAGCTGGGGGAGTTCCTTTTCCTTGATCAGGGTGTTGAGGGCGAGGTAGAGGCTCCGGTGCTGGTGGTGGGCATGGGCGGCCATCTTCTCCACCTCGGCCAAGGTGAAATT
>JBAZCG010000074.1:0-16017 GCA_041671085.1 Desulfurivibrionaceae bacterium
CAGGGCGTGGCCTATTGCAACGAGGTGCTGGGCATTCCCGTGGTCATGGCCACCGGCGAGGGCGGCTGCCCGCCCTGGGTTCTGCGCAGCCCGTTTCTCAAATACATCATCCTCCAGATCGCGTCCGGCTATTTCGGCTGGGATGAGATCATCCGGGCCATCCCCGAAATGCAGTGCGATCCGGCAGCCATCGAGATCAAGTACGGCCAGGGCGCCAAGCCCGGCGACGGCGGCCTCTTGATGTGGTTCAAGGTCAGCAAGCTCATCGCCCGGTTGCGCGGGGTGCCCGAGGGCGTGGATCTGCCCTCGCCGCCCGTGCACCAGACCCTCTACTCCATTGAGGAGTCGGTGATGAAGATGATCCAGACCATGTCCATGGCCTGGAACTTCCGGGTCCCGGTGTATCCGAAGATCTCCGGCTCCACCTCGGCCAAATCGGTATTGAACAACCTGGTGCGCAACCCCTATGCCGGCGCGCTGATGATCGACGGCATCGACGGCGGCACGGGTGCTGCCTACAACATCAGCATGGACGCCACCGGTCACCCCATCGCGGCCAATGTCCGCGAGTGCTACCTCGACCTCTGCGCCCAGGGCAAGCAGAATGAAATCCCCATCTTCGCCGCAGGCGGGGTGGGCAAGAACGGCAACGTCACCCAGAACGGCATGGCCCTGATCATGCTGGGCGCCTCCGGCGTCCACATGGGCAAGTTCATCATGCAATCGGCAGCAGGCTGTCTCGGCACGGAAAGCAATCGTTGTAACGTTTGCAACATCGGCCTGTGCCCCAAGGGCATCACCAGCCAGAATCCCAAGCTCTACCGCCGTCTCGACCCGGATCAGGTCGCCCAGCGCGTGGTGGAGACCTTCATGTCCATCCGCACCGAGATGAAGAAGATCATGGCGCCCCTGGGCCGCTCCCAGAGCCTGCCCATCGGGATGTCCGACGCCCTGGGCATCGATGACAAGGATGTAGCCGAACGTTTAAATATCAGATACGTCTGTTAAGAAGGAGCACGCTGTGAGCAAAGCAATTGTCGTAAAAGGGCTTGATACCAATGGCCAGCGGATCAGCTCCAAGAACTTCGAAGAGCTGGTTCAGAAGGCCTTTGCCAAATCCAGCCGTTTGAAGCTGGAAACCTACGGCCAGCACAATGTGGGTGGTCGGTTGAAAAACGCGGGCAAGAAGGTGGAGATCGAGGTCAGCGGCCCCTGCGGCCAGCGCCTTGGCTGCATGGGCATGCCCGGCACCACCATTCTCTGCGACGGGCCTGCCTCCGATGACGTGGGCTACCTCAACATCGGCGCGGAGATCACCGTCAAGGGCGACGCCACCAACGGGGTCTGCAACGCCATGGCCGAAGGCAAGGTCTACATCGGCGGCTCCATCGGGGCACGCGGCCTGACCATGACCAAATGGAACCCCGAACACCAACGCCCGGAGCTGTGGGTATTGGGCTCGGTGGGCGACACCTTTGCCGAGTTCAACTGCGGCGGCATCGGGGTGATCTGCGGCGTCGAGGCCAAGAACCCCAAGAACGTCCTGGGCTACCGCCCCTGCGTCGGCATGGTCGGCGGCTGGCTCTTCTACCGGGGCAAAAACGACGGCTCCTACGACAAGAAGAGCGTCATGGCCGTGCTGCCGGACGACGCCCAGTGGGCCTGGCTCATGGAGCGGATGCCCGCCTATCTCAAAAAGATCGGCCGCACCCGCCTGCTCAAGAAGCTCTCCGTCCGCAAGGAATGGATGATGCTGATCTCCATCCCGCCCCAGACTCGGGCTTTGATGTTCTCTGGCCCCATGCCCATGGCCGAGTTCAAGCACAAGATCTGGAACCCCGGCTTTGGCGGCGGCGACCCCATCCGCGATCTGGCCCCAGGCCTGGACCGCAGCCCCATCGGCATGATCGAGACCGGGGATCTGCGGCGGCGGCAGCCCTTCTGGGCCAACCGCGACAAGGCCGCGCCCTGCGCCTACTACTGCCCGGTGCACATCCCCACCATCGACCGGTTGCGCTTGTTCCGCGAGGGCAAGGGGGATGAGGCCTACAAGATGCTGCTCGATTACACCCCGCTGCCTGCCTCGGTGTGCGGCTATGTCTGCCCGAACCTCTGCATGCAGAACTGCTCCCGGCAGCTGGTGGACGAGAAGATCGACGTGCAGATGCTGGGCCGCGCCTCCCGCGACGCCAAAGCTCCCAAGCCTGCCAAGTCACTGGGCAAGAAGGTCGCCATCATCGGCGGCGGTCCGGCCGGGATGAATGCGGCCTGGCAGCTGGCCAAGGCAGGGGTCGAGGCGCACATCTTCGAACGCGACCAGCAGCTGGGCGGCAAGCTGGCCCAGGTCATCCCCTGGGAACGGCTGCCCAAGGCGATCTGGGACGCAGAGATCCAGCGTTTCCTCTCCATGCCCAACATCAAGGCCAACTTCGGTGTGGCCATGACCAAAGAGAAGTTCGCCGAGCTGAAGAAAAAATACGACCATGTCATTGTGGCTGTGGGCACCCATCAGCCGCGCACCATTCCCTTCCCCGGCCATGAGCGGGTCATCCCGGCTCTCGACTTCCTGAAAGGGGCGAAGAGTGCCAAGCCCCCCAAGGTCGGCAAGCAGGTGGTGATCATCGGCGCGGGGAACGTGGGCTGCGATGTGGCCTGCGAGGCGTACCGGTTGGGAGCCCAGCAGGTCACCCTGGTGGATATCCAGAAACCCCTGGCCTTTGGCAAGGAAAAGGCTGCGGCCGAAGCGCTGGGCGCCAAGTTCCAGTGGCCGGTGCAGACCAAGGAAGTCACCGCCGAGGGGCTCATCGACGCGGCAGGCCAGTTGATCCCGGCCCAGACCGTGATCATCTCCATCGGCGATGTCCCGGCCCTGAAATTCCTCCCCGATACCGTTGAGGTTATCACCGTGGGCGGCGCAGGCTGGATCAAGTGCAATGCCGCCGGACTTACCAGCGACCCGAAGATCTCGGCCATCGGCGATGTGGAGCGGCCAGGTCTGGCCACCAACGCTCTAGGCGCTGGCAAGAAGACGGCGGAAGCCATTCTGGCCGGGTTCAAGGGCGAAGAGTGGAAGGACTTTGGCCTACAGCTCATCCCCCAGGCCAGTCTGACCTCGGCCCACTACACCCCGGAGCCGTGCCCAGGCTCCTCCGAGGCGGCTGAGGCAGAACGCTGCATGAGCTGCGGCACCTGCCGCGACTGCCATCTCTGCGAAACCATCTGTCCAACCCAGGCCATCTCCAGGGAAAAACTGGATGGCAAAAACTATCAGTATGTCTCGGATCCGGACAAGTGCATCGCCTGCGGCTTTTGCAGCGATACTTGCCCCTGCGGTATTTGGGTGATGCGGCCCTTCTAAGTTTTTTTACCACTACACTGCAATACGAAAGCCCTGGCTGAAAAGCCGGGGCTTTTTTGTTTCAAGAGTAACAACTCAAAAATAGCTCCCTTCCGTCATTCCGGCGCTCTTTTCAGTCCTCGCTTGACGGGGAACAGCCGGAAACCAGTGCCTTTTTTCTGGACCCCGGCCTTCGCCGGGGCGACGATCTGTACGATTCATCACTTCGTAGTGAGCCCTTCGGCATCGCCCAGGAAAACCCCTGCGTACCACAGGAACTTTTGCGCAACGACCTCAACTAAAACAAAAAAAGGGGAGGCCCCGATAACCGGGAACCTCCCCTACTTACTTCTTAGATACGGTACTGCTTACTGCTGTTACGGCATAACGTGGCAGGTCGTGCAAGCATAGCCCTTCGGGATATGCTTCTTGTGCACGCTGGCAGAGCTTGCGGTCTCCAGGCTGTGGCAGTCATTGCACAGATCCGAGGTCGGCTTCTTCAAACCGACCGGGGTTGCGCTGTGACAACCGGTACATGCAAACTTGGTCCGATGCTTGTCATGTGTCCCTTCCCATGTCAGCGTGTACTTGCTGTGACACATGGTGCAGCCCTTCGCCGAAGCGGGCATGGTGTGGTAGCCCAACTGGGTGAACGGCACCATCAGGTTGTTGTGACCGGTATAAGTGCCATGACATGTGGCGCAATTAGGCGCCATGCTCTTGGGCTCAACCCCGTGGGTGACCAGCATCTCGGCATTGGCGTTTACGTAGGTGTAGGCGCCGGTCATGCCTGCGGCTTCCATGCCCTTGGTCACGGCCTGGTTGTAATCGCCGGTCATGAACATCCAGAGGATCGCGGGCGGAACAAGCCGTCCGTCCGCCAGGATGGGCATGACGGTCTTGTGGTTCTTGATGGGCACAATCTTGGCCTTGCCATCAAAGATCTTGCCATTGGCCTTGGCCATGGTGATGCTGCCGTCGGCATTCTTGGCAATGGTTTCACCAACGTTGTACACATAGGAGGTGCCGTCAAACCAACGGTACTCCGGGATCACGTTAGAAGCCGCGATCTCCTCGCCGACAAAGCCGCCCTGTCCGCCAAGCTGGCTCGCACGCCATACCGGAACCCGGAAGTCGCGGAACATCTCGGTGGCGCCGCCCTTGCCAAAGGTCCGAATATGACAGACCTGACAGGCCACCCGGTTCGCGGCGTGGCGGTTCATCTTGGTGCCGGTGGTGGTGCCGGTGTTATGCGGTGCGGTGCCGTGGCAATTCTGACACTTCGGGTCAGTGGCCTCGGTCTGGCGCAGGTCGATGCCGCGGCCGGAGATCTTATGTCCGCTCACGGCATGACAAGCAGAACAGGTCATATTGCCACGGGTGGGGGACATATGGACATCCTGGACATCGGTTGCGGCGCCAGCCGTATTCAGGCCGATATCGCCGCGCTTGGTCCAGTCCGCGCCGCCGGCTGTGGCATGACAGCGCAGGCAGGATTGCCGGGTGGGTTTATGGACGTTTTTGGCGATGTCAACCATGGTGGTGCCGACCGGCATGGCCGCATAATTGGGCTCGGTGAAATAATTGCCGCTGGCATCGGTCAGACCGAAGATATAGGTCTTAATCTGGCCCAGGACATTGGTCACGGTCTGGGTCTTGGTCGGGTCCATGGTGAATTTGCGCATATAGGTGTCGTTATGACACATGAGGCAATCCACATCATTGGCAGAAGCAGCATGCGGAGCATTGCCGTCGGCCCGCACGTGGCAGGTAAAACAGGTATTGCCCGAAGACATGGCATAGGTACAGAAGGAGTTGATCCCCTTCACCGCCTTGCCCAGGTTCTGGGTGGGGGCGTTGGTCAGTTCCGGAGTGGGGCCGGACCATTTCATGTGCAGGCTGTTGAGCATGTTCGTGGCCTGGGTCGGATGGCAGGCAATACAGGTGGCCGGCCCGTTGTAGGCCGTAATGCCCGCGTGGGCAGGCAGAACCACCGCCTGGGCCTGCGTGGCACCGCACATGATGGCCAGTGCGGAGGTCGCAAACAAAAATTTCTTCATAATCGTGTCTCCCCTTGTTTTTTCACAAAAACCTTTGTCCCTCTTTTCCGCTGCTCCCCCTGCACCGCACCTCCTTGCTTCTTGGCGGCTTTGCTTGCGGGGCAGAATCAGCCCCGTTCCTAACGCGCGGAAAGAACGGATTACGCCCCAATTACAATGGGATATCTACCCAATGTAGTGAATGATTACCACCTGCGACATTTTGCCGCAACAAAAAAAAGGGGAGGCCCCGGAAACCGGGAACCTCCCCTACTTAATGCTTAGATACGGTACTGCGTACTGCTGTTACGGCATGACGTGGCAGGTCGTGCAGGCATAGCCCTTCGGGATATGCTTCTTGTGCACGCTGGCAGAGCTGGCAGACTCAAGGCTATGACAGTCGTTGCAAAGATCCGATTTCGGCTTCTTCAAACCGACCGGAGTTGCGCTGTGACAACCGGTGCAGGCAAACTTGGTCCGATGCTTGTCATGTGTCCCTTCCCATGTCAGCGTGTACTTGCTGTGACACATGGTACAAGCCTTGGCCGAGGTCGGAAGCTGATGATAGCCCAACGCGGTGAAAGGAACCATCAGGTTGTTGTGGCCCGTATTTGTGCCATGACAGGTGGCACAGCTCGGAGCCATGGTCTTGGGCTCAACACCGTGGGTGATCAGCATCTCGGCGTTGCCGTTTACATAGGTGTAGCTGCCGGTCATGCCCTGATCCTGCATGCCCTTGGTTATGGCCTGGTTCATGTCGCCGGTCATGAACATCCACATGATCGCAGGCGGAACAATCCGACCATCGGCAAGCATTGCGATCTTGGTCGTGGTGTGGTTCTTGATGGGCACGATCTTGGACTTGCCGTCGAAGATCTTACCGTTGGCCTTGGCCATGGTGACGGTGCCGTCGGCGTTTTTGGTAATCTTCTCGCCTGTGTTGTACACATAGGAGGTGCCGTCAAACCAACGGTACTGCGGGGTCACGTTGGCGAGCTTGACTTCCTCGCCCACATAACCGCCCTGACCGTTGCAGAAAGCCTGATTCCAAACCGGGGTGCCCCAATCGCGGGACATCTCGGTGGCGCCGCCCTTACCAAAGGTCTTGATATGGCAGGTTTGGCAGGCCACCCGGTTCGCGGCGTGGCGGTTCATCTTGATACCGGTGGTGGTGCCGGTGTTATGCGGCGCGGTACCGTGGCAATCCGTACATTTCGGATCAACCGCCTCGGTGGCGCGCAGGTCGATACCACGACCGCCGATCTTGTGCTTGCTGGTGGTGTGACACGCAGCGCAGCTCATATTGCCGCGGGTCGGGGACATATGCACGTCCTGGGCATCGGTGGGAGCCGCCGTATTGACGCCCATGTCGCCGCGCTTGGCCCAATCGGAACCAGCAGCCTTGGCATGGCAGCGCAGGCAGGAAACCCGGGTGGGCTTGTGCACGTTTTTAGCAATATCAACCATGGTGGTGCCAACGGGCATCAGAGCATAGTCGGGCTCGGTGAAGTAGTTGCCCTGCGCATCACGCAGACCAAAGATATAGGTCTTCAGCTGACCCAGGTAATCGGTCACGGTCATGGCCGTGGACGGATCAGCCGTTGTTTTCCGCTTATAGGTGTCGCTATGACACATCAAACAATCCACATCATTAACAGAAGGCGAATGCGGGGCATTGCCGTCGGCCCGAACATGGCAGTTGAAGCAGGCGCCACCGGAAGACATGGCATAGGTGCAGAAGGTATTGATGCCCTTGACGCCCTTACCCAGCGACTGGCCGGGGGCGTTGGTCAACTCCGAAGTGGTGCCTTTCCATTGCATGTGGATGCTGTTGAGCATGTCCGTGCCCTGTGTCGGATGACAGGCAAGACAGGTGGCCGGCCCGTTGTAGGCCGTGATGCCGGCATGGCCCGGCAGAACTACTGCCTGGGCCTGCGTGGCGCCGCACAGGATGGCCAGTGCGGATGTCGCAAATAAAAATTTCTTCATAAATTCTCTCCCTTGCTTTTTTTTCACAAAAAAAACATTCTTCCCTCTTTTTCGCTGCTATACCCCGTGCGCCTCACCTCCTATGTCTTGGCGGCTTTGCTGGCGGGGCAGAATCAGCCTCAATCCACACTGCGGGAAAGAACGCATTACGCCCCAATTTAATTGGGAAATATACCCAATTGGGTATTTGTTACCACCTGCGACATATTACCGCAACAAAAAAAATAGGGGGAGAACCCGACAACCGGATTCTCCCCCTATCACTGCTTAGATACGGGACTATTTACTACTGTTATGCCTTAGAACTTATGGCACTTGGTGCAGGCATACTTCTCAACATGCTTGTCATGCACCTTCTGCGAGGATGCCGTCTCCAGACTGTGGCAGCTCTTGCAGAGGGTAGAGGTTGCACTGACCAAACCAACCGGAGCAGTGGTATGACACGCGGAGCAGGCGAACTTGGAGCGATGCTTGTCGTGAATCCCTTCCCAGCTCAAGGTTTCCTTGCTGTGACACATGGTACAGCCCTTTACCGAAGCAGGCATGGTGTGGTAGCCCAGTGCGGTAAACGGAACCATCAGGTTGTTGTGCCCGGCCATGGTGCCATGACACTCGGCACATTTCGGGGCCATGCTCTTCGGCTCAACCCCATGGGTGATCAGCATTTCTGCCTTGACCGGAACCATGGTGTAGCTGCCGGTCATGCCCTGATCCGCCATGCCTTTCTGTACGGCCTGCTTGAAATCACCGGTCATGAACATCCACATGATCGCAGGCGGAACAATCCGGCCATCTGCCAGGATAGGCAGGGCTGAGGTATGAACCCTGATGGGGACGATCTTGGACTTGCCGTCGAAGATCTTACCATTGGCTTTAGCCATGGTGTAGGTACCGTCGGCATTCTTGGTGATCTTCTCCCCGACATTGTACACGTAAGAGGTACCGTCAAAGAAACGGTACTCCGGTTTCTGGTTAGCCGCCTTGACCTCCTCGCCAACATAACCACCCTGACCGTTACAGAAGGCCGCATTCCAGACCGGCTTACTCCAGTCGCGGGACATCTCGGTGGCGCCGCCCTTGGCATAGGTCTTGATATGACAGGTCTGACAGCCCACCTGGCCTGCGGCATGACGATTCAGCGCGGCGTAGTTGGCGTTGGTGCTTTTATGCGGTGCGGCGCCGTGGCAATCCGTACATTTCGGATCCACTGCCTCGGTTCCACGCAGGTCAATACCACGACCGCCGATCTTGTGCTTGCTGGTGGTATGACACGCGGCACAGCTCAGGTTGCCGCGGGTCGGGGACATATGCACGTCCTGGGCATCGGTGGGAGCCGCCGTATTGAGGCCCATGTCGCCGCGCTTGGCCCAATCGGAACCAGCAGCCTTTGCATGGCAGCGCAGACAGGAATTCCGGGTAGGTTTGTGTACGGTGCGGGCCAGATTAACCATAGTGGTGCCGGCAGGCATCAGAGCATAATCGGGCTCGGTAAAATAGTTGCCCTGCCCATCGCGCAGGCCAAATATATAGGTCTTCGCCTTACCCAGGTAATCTGTCACGGTCAGGGCCGTGGACGGATCAGCCGTTGTTTTTCGCTTATAGGTATCGTTATGACACATCAAACAATCCACATCATTAACAGAAGGCGAATGCGGAGCATTGCCGTCGGCCCGGACATGACAGTTGAAGCAGGCGCCACCGGAAGACATAGCATAGGTGCAGAAGGTGTTGATGCCTTTAGCGCCCTTGCCCAGCGACTGGCCGGGGGCGTTGGTCAGCTCCGAAGTGGTGCCTTTCCATTGCATGTGCATGCTGTTGAGCATGTCCGTGGCCTGCACCGGATGACAGGCAATGCAGGTAGACGGACCGTTGTAGGCCGTGATGCCCGCATGTGCGGTAGCCGCACTGGTGCCGGTTGTCGACGGAGTCGTTGTCGTCGGCGGAGTGGTCGTTGTCGCACCACTACAGGTCTTACCGGTTTTGTACAGAGTTACCGCATCGTATACCGCAGTGGTCACCTTGCTGCCGTTGTGGCCGGTCCACTTGCTGTTGGCGCAACTCACATTAGAGCTCTTATCTGAGTGGCACTTCAGGCAGGTTGTTTTGAGCTCCGTCGTCGCCACGACAACTGTGGTTGTTGTCGGCGTAGTGGTGGTGGTTGTCGGTGTAGTGGTGGTGGTTGTCCCACCGCTACAGGTCTTACCGGTTTTGTACAAGGTTACCGCATCGTATACTGCGGTGCTCACCCTGCGTACATTATGCTCCGTCCAATCCTCGTTGGTGCAACTCACCTTGGAACTCTTGTCTGAATGGCATTTCAGGCAGGTAGTTTTAAGCTCCGTGGTCGCAACAATGGTGGCCGCATGAGCTCCTCCGGTCAGCAACGTGAACGCGGTCGCTGCAAAAAGAATTTTTTTCATTAATCTGTCCCTCCTGTTTTTTTTCACAATAAAACCATCTTCCCACTTTTCCTCTGTCCGCTTCTGGGCCGCCCCCCATTTTCCTAAATGACCTTGTTGGCAGACCAGGACAAGCACTCAATCAGTTCGAGAAAAAGAACCCATTCATATCAACCTACGTTGGTAAGAAATAACCAATTTTCATAATGATTATCATATGCACCAGACAATATCAACAAAAAACTATTCATGCCAATGATTCCCCCATATGCAATTACCGCAAATCACCTTTCCCTGGAAGGGAATGCGCAAGGCAGATAGCCACCCCTCACATAAAAAAAGAGGGGCGGCTACCAACCGTCCCTCTTTTTTTCTCAACATATATAAAAATATACGCAGATCTGCCCCTATCCCTCCTCATATACCTCGGTAACGGTCATTTTCTGACTGGCCTGCGCGTGTTTCCGATGAAACTCGTACATGGCCATGGCCACATTCTGCGCATCAACCGTTGTTTTCTCGATTGCGGCACTACGCCAGAGTTCAGGCCCCCCGACCTTGAATTTTACCACGAACCTCCGCATTCCCCCTCCTTCTGCCTGTGAAATCATCGGGCAGTCCCCCCCGAACTCCCCCCATTTGACACATGCTACCCAATGCCCTGATATCGCATTATTTCATCCCACAAGTCAATACCGAAAAAATACCAGTACCAGGTCCCTGATTTCCAAGGGGTCCGCCCTCCCGCTCCCCGCCAGAACAACAACAAAAAACAACTACAAATATGTGAAATACGAATATACATTTTACATATTTGTCCATGATATCCGGCGTCAACACCAGATGTCAAAAGCAAAAAACGCCACAAATTCAACAAAAATACAATTAGACAAATCGTGGCACGATTCTCGCATTCATACCAAAGTTCCACCACACCACATCAACATGGGCCCTAAGGAGATACCATGCGCCACCGTTTTCTCACCATACCCTACACCACCCTTGGCCTTGCCCTCATCCCTGGTCTTGCCCTAGCTGCCGACAGCCAATGCGTAGACAGCGGCACCACGGCCTGGATGCTGGTCTCCACCGCCCTGGTTTTGCTGATGGTCCCCGGCCTGGCCATGTTTTACGGCGGCTTGGTCCGCACCAAGAACGTCCTGGGCACCATGATGCACAGCTTTGTCTGCATGGCGGTGATCGGCGTGCTCTGGGTGGTCTGCGGCTACAGCCTCACCTTCGGCAAAAGCATTCTGGGCGGGGTCATCGGCTGGAACCCGGATTATTTTCTCCTGGGCGGAATCGACGAAACCATCACCAACGGGGTACCCGAGTATGTTCTGGCCATGTTCCAGGGCAAGTTCGCCATCATCACCCCGGCCCTGATCAGCGGCGCCATCGCCGAGCGGGTCTATTTCCGGGGCTACATCCTCTTTATTGTTCTCTGGTTTATCGCGGTCTATGCCCCGCTGTGCCACTGGATCTGGGCCCCGGATGGCTGGCTGTTTAATGCCGGAGCCAACGGGGTTATCGACCTGGCCGGTGGTCTGGTGATCCATGTCTCCGCCGGAGTCAGCGCCCTGGTCGCCGCCCTGTTTCTTGGCCCGCGACACGGTTATCCGAAAAACGCCATGCACCCGAACAATCTGGTCATGACCATGATGGGCGCCGGCCTTCTTTGGGTCGGCTGGTACGGCTTCAATGCCGGTTCCACCGTGCAGAGCGGCCTGGAAACCGCCCGCGCCCTAACGATGACCCAGATCTCGGCGGCAAGCGGGGCACTCACTTGGCTGATCATCGAAGCCATCGCCTTCAAAAAAGCCACCTCCCTTGGTTTTGTCTCCGGCATCCTGGCCGGTCTGGTGGTGATCACCCCAGCCGCCGGGGTGGTGCAGCCCATGGGGGCGCTCACCCTCGGCGCCGCCTCATCCCTGGTCTGCTACTTCGCCCTGGTCATGAAGATGCGCCTGGGCTACGACGACAGCCTGGACTGCTTTGGCATCCACGGAGTGGGCAGCGGCCTCGGCGTGCTGCTGTTGTCCTTTTTCATCCGCGACTCCTGGATGGCAAAGGCCTCCGCCGCAGCCGGACGGGCCTGGACCGCCTTTGATCAGTTGCAGGTGCAGTTGCTGGGCATGGGAGTGACCATTGCCCTGGCCGCGTCAGCCACCCTCCTGATCTGTGTGGTGGTGGAAAAAACCGTGGGCTTCAGGATCGACCAGCAGAGTGAGATCGAGGGTCTTGACATGTCCCTCCATGGCGAATCCGGCTACGGGATGGCTGATCGCTGAGCAGCGACCTCCCTCTCTTAAACAAAAAAAGGCCGGAGCCCCACAGGGCTCCGGCCTTTTTTTGTTCAGGACAACCCCAGGCCACTGATGATACAATGCCCCAGCGTCAATCCACATCCATCTTTCTCTCTGGGGGCATAATCTCCATGTTGTTGATCAAAATATCTTCTTCCCGCAAACCGAAAAATCGCATCCACTTTTTCGTTTTAACCATCCCCCTGCTCCTCCTCGCCCTCTGCCTGCCGCCAACCACAGCTACCGCAGGATTAACCATCCGCCAAGGCTATTTCTGGGATACCCAACGCCAGGAGACCTTCATCCCCCATGGCTTCGCCTATCAGATCTGGAACCCGCCGGTTTTCGCCACCCAGACTCTGGCGGAGGTGGACTACGATCTGGAGGCCATGCAACAGGCCCACGCCAATTCCCTGCGGGTGGAACTGGTCTGGGAAAGCGTGGAACCTCTGGAAGGGGTCTATCGCTGGGACCAGGCCGACCATCTGGTCCGCAAGGCTGAAACCCTGGGCCTCAAGCTCTTCATCCTCATCGGCTACCAGTACCCGCCCTCCTGGTTCGTTACCCATTACCCCCAGGCCATGGCCCGCACCGCCACCGGCCCCAGCCCCCTGCTGAACTACAGCCACCCCCAGGCCCAGGAGGCCTTCGCCCGCTTCATCGCTACGGTCTGCGAGCGCTACAAGGCGAGCCCGGCCATCGGCGGCTGGATTCTCGGCAACGAATTCGCCTTCTACGATCTTTGGGAGAATGCCCCCATCAAAAATCAGGTCGGCTACGACGAACAGGTCAGCCTGCCCTCCTACCGAGCATTTCTGGCCCAAACCTACGGGGGGAACATTGGGAGGCTCAACGGTGCCTGGGGTACCACCTTTCAGGATTTCACCGAGGTGCCCATGGCCCGCAATTACCCGGAGGACCGGGCCGAGCACGAGGCCATCCGCAACTCCGGCTACCACGACCTCATCCAGTGGCGCAAACGCACCATCGCCGATTTTTTGGCCGTTGGCGCCAAGGCGGCAAAAACCGCCGCACCCGACCAACTGATCTCCTATTCCATAGTGGCGGGAATCTTCAACGGCCTGGACCCCAACTACACCGGCGAAGATCCGCAAACCATCAGCGAACGCTGCCGGGCCGCAGGCGCGCCCCTGGATTTCATGTCCCTCAACCTTTACTCCTGGGCCCTGGCCGGGCACGAACTGCGCTCCCTGGATTTCGGCATCGCCAAGTTCCGCGACCTACTCGACATCCCGGTGCTGATCACGGAAACCGGCCACAGCTCCACGGAAACCCTGTTCCCCGGCGCAGCGTCCCGCCAGACCGAGGCCATCGTCGGCTCTACCTGGGAGGGGCTGCTCGCCGGGGCCATGGGCGTGCATCTCTTCCACTGGAACGACCGCAACAACTTCCTCGCCACGCCGTACCCACGGGAGGCGGGCTTCGGGGTGGTGGATCAGGAACGGCGGCCCAAGCCCAAGGTGTACAAGGCGGTGCGAGACATGTTCCAGCAAATGGAAGAGCTGCCCCTGGCCCGGTTTCTTGCCGGGTCGCAGCCGCTGGAGCCGGACATCCTTGTTTACTGGCCCAAGGACATCGACCTGGGCTGGAACCGGGCCAACGAGGAGACCGCCTCCCTCTGGGGCGGGCTGCGCCGCCTGGGGTTCCGACCAAAACTCATCAGTGGCCCCCTTGCCGATCTCGGCACGACAGAATCGGAAGCCAAGGGCCTGCTCCTGCCAAGAAACTTCCAGATGCGGCCGGATGACCTTGCCGCCCTGCCCAAGGTGCTCGACCGGGGCATGCATATCCACGCCAACCTCGAGCTTCCCGGCCAGTTCGACGCCAACCACAAGGACAACCCCGGCTGGACTTCGGCCATGGGCAAGGTCTTCGGCGTGGACGTGAGTCAGGCCAGGCCCGCTTGGGATACCGGGATACGGCCAGGAGCGGACTGGAGCGCCGGCTACGCCCCCTTGTTCCTCCGGCCCACGCCAGACGGCATCCTCGGCCAAACTCAGCCCAAGGCAATCCGGGCCTGGAAATACTGGCAAGGGGTGCGCCCGGCCTCGGGAGGCACAGCCCAGGCCTGGAGCGAAACCGAATCCGGTCTTCGCCTGGGCGCGGCCCTGGTCACCAAGGAGCATCCCCAGGCGCGCACCGCCATCAACACCTTTGGCCTGGGCGACTTCATTGCCCCGGACATTTTACTGAGCAGCCCAGGCGGCGCGCCCACCTTTGCCTGGGACACCCGCACCGCCTGGCTGACCGCGATCTACAAGAATTTTTTCAGGATGCAGCCCCGCGTCGAACTTACGGGGCCGGGAAGCGCCTATGTTCTCGCCGACTTACGCCGGACCACGGACGGCTGGCTGTTGGGCCTGATGAATGAGCACACGGAGCCGGCCCTGGTGAGCGTACGGGCGGACTGGCTTCTCAGGGAAGGGGCGGTGGTGCAAGATCTGCTTTCCGGCAACGGTGGGAGTGGACAGGGATTGAACAGGTTAATTCTGGGAGGGGACGGCTACCGGCTGTTCCATATCACCCCGGCGGATAAGAATCCGGAGAAAGAACAGCCGCAAGGGGAAAAGGAAACAAACTAGGACAGCCGGGACTTATAGTCCTCGTAACCGAATGATCGCACCACCTCGCTCTCGCCGGTGCGCGAATCGCAAACCACGATGCTGGGCAGCCGCACCCCGTTGAAGGTGGTGGTCTTGACCATGGTGTAATGGGCCATGTCGCCGAACACCAGCCGCTGGCCGATGGCAAGGGGTTCGGGGAAGGAATAATCGCCGATCACATCCCCGGCCAAACAGGAAAGCCCGCCCAGCCGGTAGGTATGGGCAAACTCGCCGGGCTCCCCCGCGCCGAAGAGCACGGGCCGGTAGGGCATCTCCAGGACATCGGGCATGTGGGCCGTGGCCGAGGTGTCGAGGATGGCGGTGCGCATCTCATTTTCCACGATGTCCATCACCCGGGTCACCAGCACCCCGATATTGAGGCCGATGGCCTCTCCCGGCTCCAGATAGACCTGCACCCCGTATTTCTCCTGAATCCGGCTGATGGTGGCACAGAGGCGATCGAGGTCGTAGCCCTCCCGGGTGATGTGGTGGCCGCCCCCGAAATTGACCCATTGCATGCCGTGGAGAAACTCGCCGAACTTTTCCTCAAAGGCCGCAACCGTGTGCTCCAAGGCATCGGCATCCTGCTCGCAGAGGGCGTGAAAATGGAGCCCCTCGATGCCGTCCAGCAGCTCGGGCCGAAACTGGTCGCGCACCACGCCGAGGCGCGAAAAGCGACCGCAGGGGTTGTAAAGATCCACATCCACCTCGGAGTACTGCGGGTTGACCCGAATGCCGCAGGAGATCTTCTTGCCGGCCCCAGCTACCCGCTCCTTGAACTGCTCCCACTGGCGGAAGGAATTGAAGACCAGATGGTCGGCGCAGCCAAGGATTTCAGCGAACTCATCGTCGCCGTAGGCCGGGGCATAGACATGCACCTCCTTGCCGAACTCCTCCGCCGCCAGCCGCGCCTCGGAAAGCGAACTGGCCGAAGCGCCGTGCAGCACCTCCCTGATCTGACCAAAGAGGCTGAACATGGCAAAACCCTTGAGGGCCAGGAGAATCTTACAGCCGGTGCGCTGCTGGACCTGGCCGAGGATGGTCAGGTTGCGGGCCAGACTGGCCCGGTCGCAGACGTAGCTGGGGGTGGGCACTTGACTGATATCGCAGTCTATATTGATTACCTTGTGGCTCATTATTTCTTTTTTCCCTCACACGGCACGAACACTGGATTCCGGCTTTCGCCGGAATGACGGGATAGCCTTACAGATCATGATACAAATCGCGCCATGCCGGATTGACTTGCTCGATCAACTGAAGTTTCCAGCGTCGCTTCCACTCCTTGATAGCCTTTTCGCGAGTGATCGCCGAGTCCATGTGTCA
>JBAZCG010000075.1:0-15689 GCA_041671085.1 Desulfurivibrionaceae bacterium
GTCCTGCTCCCGGGTCCAGTGCAGGACAAGTTCGCAGAGCAGAGAGGCGGCGACATACAGCTGATAGTTTCCCCGCAGTCCAGGAAAAGGGTTCCGTAAATCGGCCTGATCCAGGCGCATAAGTGAGCTATGTCGGCTTGGGGAAAAATGGATGACAAGAAGGGAAAACAACTCAAGCTTGTTGACGAAACGTTTTTTACTGCGCTTGGCGCCCTTAGCGATAAGCACGATTTTGCCGTGCTCCAAGGTGTACAGGGTGACGATCTTGTCTGAATCTCCGTAATCTTTAACCTGGAGCACAATAGCCAGGCTTTGCTGCAAGGACATCTGCTCTCGCTGTGACTATTATTGTTTACTCTGTCGGAAAAGAAACCCTGGCGCTATCCATTGACTTGCCAAGGGAAGGCATCTTTTTGCCGTTCAGCGTGAGGGCAACGCCTCCGGCATTCCCAACAAAAAGAGAAATCTTTTTTTCCGCCTGCCATACCATGCGATCCCCTGGCTGATAAATAGATGATTTCTTCTTTTCCTTATCTATCTGCACGGAAAGCCAGGTCGGCTCGGTGAATTTCGCCTCCAAGACATAATTCATCCCTGGGGCTTTTACCGTGGAAAGCATTGGCGAAACAACCGATACTGAAGCTGGGTTGACCGCATCCTGACGTTCCGAAACCTGCCCCGGTTTCTCCTTGATGGCCTGCGGAACAATTACGGGCTTAATATCATCTGTTTTTTTTTTACCTCCAAGACCATGCTCCCCATCCACCTTTTGGGGTTCAATTCCCTGCACAGTCTTTTCTGGTAAAGCAGGGGCCTTCTTCTCTTCTTGCCTTGTCGTTACAGGGACGGGTCCAGGCAAGGCAAGAGCCGGATCCTGTGCCCCACCCTGAGTCACAAGCGGTGCCTGCCCTGACCTCACGTTCTCGGCGTCAGGCTCTGACCCTGGGCCACCAACGACCGGAGTGACCAGCGACGGTTGCGGTTCAACCTGGGCTTGGGGAGCTACATTTTTCGTAGAAATATCGGCTGGAGGGACGGATGAATTCAAAAAACTCAGGACCAGATATCCAGCAAGAAAAAAAACACCCACAACAAGAAAAAAGACAATAAAACGTCCCACAGGGAAAGTCTGAGCCTCGGCCATGGCCTCACCAGCAAGAACCTCCTGGCCATTGTTTTTTTCCGTTGGCCGAGAGTCTCCCGCATTTTGTTTAATATACCAGGCCAAGGCCTCGTTAGGATCAAGACCAAGATACTGCGCATAATTTTTCACAAAGCCCCGGGCGAAAACCTCCGCAGGCAAGGCCTTGGGATTGTCCTCCTCAATAGCCCGAAGAGTTGAGGCATGAATACGCGTCTTTTTTGCGATTTCGTCAAGGTCTTTACCCTGACTTTGTCGGTGTTTTCTCAAAAATCCACCAAGGGTTTCATCGGATTGCGACAAAACGGCAGGTTGGCCATTTGCATCATCAGCAGATGTTGAATCCTTGGTCATGAGAGACATCCCTTCTCCAGAGGTTATTGGGACAGATTAAACTATAGTATTTTTTTGATATACGCCTGATCGCGAAGTTCTTGTACCCATTTTTGGAACTGGCTGTTCAAAGCCTCCTCATACAAATGCTGCCTGATTTGCTCTTTCACTGTCTCGTATGAAGCCTGAAGACCGACATCGCCCCTATCGGAAAGAAGCTTAAAAAACTGATACCCAGCTGGAGTCTCCTGAATAGCGCTGATCTGTCCCGGTTGCAGACCGAGAATGCTTGCTTTCATGTAGGCCGCCATTTCCGATTTTTTAAAGACCCCGATATCGCCCCCATCCTTAGCCGATGGCAGATCAGAAGATTGACGCGCCAGAGTCCGAAAATCCTGTCCGGCAAGAGCCTGCTGCCGAGCATCTTCAGCCCGTCGCCTGGCATCATCCTTTGCACCCTGGGTATCTTCCTTCCAAGCAAAACCCATCTGTAGAACATGATAGGCATCTTCCTTCATTTTCTGGGCATAATTTTTCTCGTAAAACTCACGTATGCGTTCCTCATTCACCACAACCCGTGAACGAATTTCGTAATCAATCAGTCTGTCCTGCAAAACTTGGCTTCTGATGAGCTCACGGTAATCATGTTCGTTCGACCCCATGAGCGCCATCTGCTTCCAGAACTTTTCTGGAGTGGTCTTGTTGCGCTCGATAATTCTGCTGATCGCGCTGTCCACCTCCGAGTCGCCTACAGAAATCCCCAACTTCTTGGCCCGTTGCGCAACAATGAGCTTATCAATAAGGCTGGAGAGCATTTCCTCCCTAGCCTTCAGCAGGGTCCGCTCAACTTGTTCCGGCGGAGCCTCCTGAGTAATCCGACGAAACAAGGCCGCCCCTTCCCGATTGAGGTCGGAGAAGGTAATGACATCATCGTTGACAATGGCGATGATACGGTCCACCATCTCCGCCTGGGCAACAGGCGGGTGGGAAAAAACAAGAAGGCATAGGGTTGCACATAAAAAAAATAAGGAAAATTTCACTGATCCACTCATAGCAGTCTGTTTATCTTGTCTTTTATCTCGCCTGGCTTCATAAGCGACAAATTTTAACATAATCATTTTCAAATGTCATCTTCCGCGAGCAAGGCAAGAATATTTTGCGCATTCTGGAGTGTTTGCTCCGGCAAGACACCAGGTTCTGCTGGGACGATCAAACGAAATTCTGGGGTGAACCGCGCCTTATTTTTATATTTTTCAAGCAGACGCATGATTTTCTCCGGAGTCACCGGGGTTTTTTCATGAAAGGCGAAAACAAGATTGGCCGATCCCTGCTCCAGCTTGCTGATCCACAGGCGTTTAAGCAAGGTTTTAAGGGCCAAGACCTCAAAGAGGTTAAGCGCCTCCTGGGGAAGCTGGCCGTAACGGTCGGCGAATTCATCCTTAAGATCCATCAACTCTGCCACCTGTTCCGCATTGGTCAAGCGACGGTAAGCAATGTAGCGCTGTTCTGTCGAAGGAATATAGCGTTCCGGGAGAAAGGCCGAAAGCTTAAGATTTATTTCTGGCTCGATCTGCTCGGGGGCCTGTTCCACTACAGTGCCTTTTCGCTTCAGGTCGAGAACCGTCTGTTGTAGCAACTCAAGATATAGGTCATAGCCCACCGCGGCAATATTGCCGCTTTGCGAGATCCCCAGGATATTGCCTCCCCCCCGGATTTGCAGGTCACTCATTGCCAGCTTAAAGCCACCACCCAGCTCGTTGTAATCCATGAGCGCCCGCAGACGCTGCTGGGCATCCTTGGACAGACCGTCCAGGGAGGGTACCAACAGATAGGCATAGGCCTGCTCCCGTCCACGCCCCACCCTGCCGCGAAGCTGATAAATTTCCGCCAAGCCAAGCCGGTCCGCCCTAGTGATGACAATGGTGTTGGCATTGGGAATATCAAGACCTGACTCAATAATGGTGGTACAGACCAGCACATCGATCTCCCCTTTAACAAAGCGGACCATGATCTCCTCCAGGGCCTTTCCCGGCATCTGGCCATGGGCCACAGCCAGCCGTGCTTCAGGAACAAGCTTCTGCACCCTGGCGGCCATTTCCTGGATGGAGTGAACCCGGTTGTGGACGAGAAAAACCTGCCCGCCCCGCTGCAGCTCCCTCACCACGGCTTCCTTGATCACCAACTCATCATCGCGGGCGACAAAGGTTTTCACCGGGCGGCGGAACTCGGGCGGCGAACTGATCACGGAAAGATCGCGGATACTGAGCAAGGAGAGTTGCAGGGTGCGGGGAATCGGGGTGGCGGTCAGGGTGAGGACATCCACCTGACTTTTGAGTTTCTTGAGCTTTTCCTTGTGGGAAACGCCGAAACGGTGTTCTTCGTCAATAATCAGGAGTCCAAGACGTTTAAAAACCACATCCTGGGACAGTAAGCGGTGGGTGCCGACAACGATATCAACCTTCCCCTCACGCACATCCTTAATAATCTGCTTCTGCTCCCCCGGACTGCGAAAACGGGTAAGACTCTCCACACGGACCGGAAGGCCCTGCAACCGTTCGCGGAAGGTGGCGCCATGTTGCTCGGCCAGTACCGTGGTCGGCACCAAAATTGCAACCTGAAAATTGTCGGCTACCACCTTGAAGGCCGCCCGAATGGCCACCTCGGTCTTGCCGTAGCCCACATCCCCGCAGACCAGCCGGTCCATGGGCCGAGGCGAGGTCAGATCGTCGAGAACCTCGTTGATCGCCTTGAGCTGCCCGGCTGTCTCATCATAAGGAAAAGACTCCTCCATCTCATGAAACAACTCGTCCGGCGGCGAAAAAGCATGCCCCTCCACCATAGCCCGCCGCGCATAGAGGCCCAACAGATCCTGAGCCACCTTCCAGACCTCTTCCTTGACCTTTTCTCGCCGAGCCTGCCAAACCTTGCCGCCTAGTTTGTCGAGTTTCGGATCGGTGTCGGAAAGCCCCTGATACTTACTAATCACCTTGAGCTGATCCACCGGCACGTAGAGCTTGTCCTCGTCGCGGTAAACAAGCTGAAAAAAATCGTTGGCTATGCCGCCCAGTTCGATATTGACCAGCCCTTCATACCTGCCAAGACCATGGGCGGTGTGGACCACAATATCGCCGACCGTAAGTTCTGCGAAACTCACCTCCGGCCTGCTTCGCTGCCCCACCTTCCTCTTGCCCGCTCCCAAGCGAAGTTGGCCGAAAAGCTCGCTTTCAGAAACCCAGTGCAGCCGTGCAGCAGGCAGATCAAAACCTGCGGCTAGCGGCGAATCCACCAGGACAATCTCGCGGCCAGCAGTGGCGGCCTCCAGCACCGGGGCTAGGGTTATGACAACCGGCAGATCGTATTGCCGGAGCAATTCCCCAGTGTGCTCCGCATGTCGCATGGTCCGACAAGCAAAAAAAACAGCATCTCCGGCCTCAAGCCAGGCGTGCAGCTGCCTGGCCAACTCGGGCATCATCCCCTGATTCTTGCGCTGCAACTCAAGCTGCTGCCTGAGCAGAACATGGTTCCCACAGGGGATCTCCAAAATTTCGCCCTCTTCCATATCCGGATGGGCAAAATCGTAGAATCTCCCCTGCTGAAAACGAGACAGCCGTTCAAGCCATTCCCCTTCCGGCAGAAAAATCTGTTCCGGCGGCAAAACCGGCAGACAGGCGACGGATGCCTCAGCAAAATTCGCCTCAATCCTTTCCCGGCAGAGAGCGAGACTTTCCGCAATGGCGGTTGGCGAAGAAAAAAAGACGATGGTATCGTCCGCCAAGTAGTCAAGCACGCTCGACGTTTCGCAGAAGAGCGGCAGCAAAAACTCAATCCCTGGAAAGCGCTGACGATGCTGGAGACAATCCTCCATGACCCTGACCCGCCCGCTATCCCAAGCAAAATCTTCGGATGAGGACTTGAAACGATCAACCAATTGCCGCAGCTCCTGCTCACCGGCGGGATAGAGGATATCACTGACCGGCAGAATAACGATCTCCTCAAGATCCTCAACCGAACGTTGACTGATGGGATCGAACTTTCGGATGGACTCAACAGTATCGCCGCAGAAATCCAGACGGACGGGCATCTCGAAGCCAGCGGGAAAGATATCCAGAATACCCCCCCGCAAACTGAACTCGCCAACGGATTGCACCAGAGCCGCCGCATCGTAGCCACAAGCAGCAAGAGAGGCGACCAACCCCTCAAGGTCGATATCTTCTCCCCGCATGACCAGCTCGGCAAGATTTGCAAGGGAAGTACGGGGAAGAACCCTTCTTAACTGAGCCTCAATGGACATAACCAGTATAAATGGCTTATCAGCGCTGTGGATCTGAAACAGGGTGGCAAGGCGTTCGGCCACGGTCCGACTGTCTGGCGACAACGGGGTATAGGGGGGAATTTCATGACCGGGAAAATAAAGGACCTGGGTATCGCTGAAAAGAGCTAGATCCTGAACGAGATGCTGGGCGGCAGTCTCACTTGGCGTAAGACAGAGGATGGAACGTTGCCCAAGCCGGGCTGTGCGACCAAGATGAAAGGCGGCGGCGCTTCCCCGCAGGCCGATGATATTAACGGAACGGCCCTCGGTAAAGAGGGCCGTCAGTCTAATGTCCATTTCTTAACTGTGGGGTGGCAAAAACGCCGGGAAAAGAAACCACCTTCCTGGAGCGGGGCATTTACTAAAAACCCCCGCCGATGCTGAAATCCCAAACACCCTGTTTCTCACCATCTTTCGGGGCGAGATTCCAGCCC
Source organism: Desulfurivibrionaceae bacterium (assembly GCA_041671085.1). Lineage (GTDB taxonomy): Bacteria > Desulfobacterota > Desulfobulbia > Desulfobulbales > Desulfurivibrionaceae > Thiovibrio. The sequence goes on from JBAZCG010000075.1 coordinate 6,221, forward strand.
CATTCAAGGCGCAAAGGACCCATGGGCGACAACCAGCGGAAGCCAAGACCGGTGCTGTAGCGAAGATCAGAAATATCCCAGGTTTGCGAATCAGCATAGACATTGCCCATGTCAAAGAATACCAAGCCTTTCAGACCGATCTCTTTAACTATAGGAAAAATCCATTCCACATTGCCGTACCACATCTTTTCACCGCCAACTCTGGAATATGTAACACCATCAGGATTTAACTCCAAAGGACTGATCTTGCCGCTGTCAAATCCCCGGATAGTGTTGAGTCCGCCCAAATAAAATTTTTCATACACTGGCAACTTTTTCTCTTCGTTTTCAACGACATAGCCGATGGACCCCTTGACGTGGAAGGTTGTATCCCACCACAACGGATAGTACCAGCCTGAAGTGGCCTCGTACTTGGTAAAGGCGCTGTCCCCGCCCAAGGGCCCACCCGCCTGCTTGATGGAATAGGTGGTGAGCCAGCCTTTTGATGCGTCCGTGAGCTTGTTCCGGGTATCCTTGGAAAGACCGAGGCGAACAAAGCTTGTGGTCTCAATTTCCATAGAATCCAGTAAACTTTGCGGGACATTGGTGATCGCCACATCGGTGAGCTTGGTGTCATCAAAGCCATATCCCCAGCCAAGATTCCATTTGTTCCAAATCGGATAGGCGAAACGCAAGGCGGCGCCGGTGGAATCCTTGGTATAATCATCGTATGTTCTGGACCAATTGTAGATGTCGTAGCCGAACAACAGCTTAGTATCATTGAGGTGGGGCTCGGTAAAGCTGAAGTTGTAGCGGTTGTTGCTTGAACTTATGTTGGCCTGTAAGGAGAGGCGCTGTCCCTTGCCGAGAAAGTTATTTTCACTGATCTCGCCCATGAACATAAGGTTGTCAACCGAGCTGTAACCCGCCCCAATACTGAAGGTGCCGGTGGCCTTTTCCTTCACCTCAACCACGACATCCATGAGATCTTCCTGCACCGTGGCCTCTGGGGTTACGTTCACTTCTTCAAAAAACTCAAGCCGTTGCAGCTTTTCACTGCTCTTTCTGACTGCGCTTGCATCAAGCAGACCACCCTCCTGAACCTGCATCTCCCGGCGTATGACCTTGTCCCTGGTTCTGGTGTTACCCTTGATGTTGATCCGGTTTATGTGTATCAGATGCCCCTGCGTAATCTTGAGCGACAAATCCATGCGTTTGTCTTCTTCATTCTTGCTGAGCTTCGGTTCTACCTCGGCAAAGGCATAGCCACTTTCCGCGTAACGGTCCGTGAGGCGCAAAACATCATCCCGCAAGATTTTGCGGCTGAAAAACTTCTCCTTGCTCAACTCGACCAGGCTGAAGAGCTCGTTTTTATCGCCGACGATGTCCCCTTCGATTTCGATAGTGCCGACTCGGTAGCGGTCTCCCTCCTGAACATCAAAGGTAACGTAGAGCCAATCACCTTCATCGGTTATCACCGGCTCACTGATCCTGGCCTCGATGTAGCCGCTGTTGTGATAGATGGCGCCGATTCTGGAGCGGTCCTGCTCGAGCAGATCACGTTTCAACTTGCCCGACTCGGTAAACCAAGAGAGCAACCCTTTTTCCGAGGTGGTCATCTCCTTGCGCAATTCCTTCTCAGTGAAGGCCTTGTTGCCGACAAAACGGATGCCCTTGATATACATCTTGACGCCTTCTTCTATGTCAAAGGTGACATTCACCTTGTCATCCGTAACATAGTTGAGCTTGGCGGCAACATTGGTGCGGTAAAAACCCTTATCCTTATAGAGCTTACGGATATTTTCAACAGAGGTCTGCACCTCCTTGGTGCTAATAATGGTATTGGGCGAAATGCTCACCACCTCTTTTACATCTTTCTCATCAAGCTCTTTCTCCCCACTTATGAGAACCTGGCCGATTACCGCTTTTTCCGTGAGCTGGAAGATAATTTCTTTGCCTTTTTCCGTATCGTTGACGAGGATCTGCACATCATCAAAATAGCCCATTTGAAAGATGTTTTTCAAATCCGCCCGCAAAAGTTCCGGGGCATAGCGCTCCCCGACCTGACTCTTCACCTGACGCATGATAGCCCCGGAATCTACGCGGGTATTCCCGGCAACAGCAATGGACTGAATGAGAAAATATTGGCCGGTGTGGGAGAGAATGTCGTTGACCATCTGGGTCATAGATTTCTGTAGCTCGGTCGAGATGCCAACCTGATAATAAAATTTGGGCGGATTATTGCCGAAGACATCATAGACAACAAAATCCAGACTGAGTTGCTCCCCGAGTTTGGTGATACTGCCGACGGCCACATAGTTGACCGCCGGAGAGGCGATCAATGGCTTCAGAGCCTCCACCTTAGGAGGCCAGTGCTCATAACCGATTTTCTGTCGCACTTCCTCCCTGGGCAGCATCGCCAGCCCTTTGCTTTGCGCAACCTCCAGCAAGGTCTTGTCAGTCAAGGCGAGAAGCTGATCAGCTCCCGATTGGGCATTGATCCGTGGGGGAACAATGACGGTATTCGACTCCATGCCCGCGCCAAAGGCCTCTCCTGCCAGCGGTAGAATTCCCTGCATCACAACAAGGGCAAGGACTGTAAAAAGAAACTTAATGCCCCCTGAGAGACCGCAGGAGTACAATATGTGTTGGGCTAAATTGTCTTGTTTCATACTCTCGATTTCACTATGAAGAGGCTTGAGTGACCGCGCAAAGAAATACAGACGTACAGGCGATCTGTTAGTTAGCTTATCAGAATTATCAGGCATTGGTCCTACTGTCAAGAATCTTTGCTTTCATCCCGAGTTTCATGCAATCCCCCGTCCCGCAAGGTGAGACAACGGCTCATCCGCCGAGACAGCTCGAGGTTATGTGTCACCATGACCGTTGCCAGGGAGAGGGTTTCGCTCAACTCCCGGATAAGCTCAAAAACCTTGAGTCCGGTTTTAGGATCAAGGTTCCCGGTGGGCTCATCCGCCAGAAGAACCGCAGGTTTCATGATCAGGGCTCGGGCCAGAGCGACCCGCTGCTGCTCGCCACCGGAAAGCTCGCCCACCTTGTGGGTCGAACGATTCAATACTCCGACCCGCTCCAGAAGATATTCCGCATACCCGACAAGCGTTAAATGTTTCTGCCCGGAGATAAGTCCGGGCAGCAGGACGTTTTCCAAGGCGTTGAACTCCGGGAGCAGATGATGGGACTGAAAAACAAAACCGATAACCTGGTTGCGGAACAGGGCCAGTTGGTCAGCATTTTTCTCGAAAATATTTTCTCCCCGGTAAAAAACCTGCCCCCGGCTGGGCTGATCAAGAGCACCCAGAATATGCAGCAGGGTTGTTTTTCCGGTGCCGGAAGCGCCAACCACCGCGACCATTTCCCCTGCGACAAGCTGTAGGTTTACCCCGGCGAGCACCTGTAGGCTGCCGTGGTCGCTGTATTCCTTACAAATATCCCGCGCCTCAAAAAAAAAAGGCTGTTCCTGTGCGCCATTATTGGACATGGAGAAATTTCCTTTATTCATAGCGCAGGGCCACGGCAGGATCGACCTTGGCCGCCTGCCAGGAAGGATACAGGGTGGCGACAAGGGTAATAACCGTTGCCGCCAGGGCAATGAAGATGACATCCGAGGGCAGGACCAGCACCGGCAAGGTGGAAATCGGGTACACATCCGGCAGTTTAATGAACTGGTAGCGGCTTAAAATTGCGCAGAGACCTAAGCCCCCGAGCACCCCCAGCAAAGTACCGGCAAGACCGATAATCAACCCTTCGTATATAAAAATCCGCATAATACTGCCGGAGGTGGCGCCCATGGCTTTCAAGATGGCGATGTCCTTATTCTTTTCCATGACCACCATGATCAGGGTGCTGACGATATTGAAGGCAGCAACCATCACCACCAGGGCCATGATCACCGAGAGAGCCGTCTTTTCCAACTGGAGGGCGGAAAAGATGTTCCGGTTCATCCGCATCCAGTCCTTGGCGAAGAAATTCGGCCCCAGCGCCTGCTCAATCCGCTTCGCAATCTGGTCCGCCTGGTTGAGATCGAAGGTTTTCACCTCCAGACCATGCACCGCGCCGGGCAGGTCAAAGAAGCGCTGCGCCGTTTCTAGGGAGACATAGGCCAAGGCGGAATCATACTCGTACATGCCGGTTTCAAAAATTCCGACCACCTGACAGGTGGAGACCTTGGGTAGCACACCCATAGGGGTCAGGGGGCCAGAAGCCGAGATCAGCCGCACCCGGTCATGGACCGAGACATGCAGCTGGGCGGCAAGTTCCCTTCCCAGAATGATGCCCGGCAGCCTTCGCAGCCCATCGCTCTGCCCAGGCAACAAATCTGCGATTGAGCCTTTGCGTAGATTTTTTTCCAGGTTGAGCACGCCGGGGGCCGTGGCAGGATCAAGGCCGCGCAACACGGCACCGGTTCCGCCCTCGCCACTGGTGATCATGGCCTGACTGTACAGATAGGGCGTGACCCCGCTCACCCCCTCAACCGCACGAACCTTTGCGGCAACCTCCTCGTAGCCGCTGATATTGCCGGTGTAATTCTGAACCACAACATGGGAGTTGATGCCGAGAATCTTATCACGAAATTCGGAAGTAAAGCCGGTCATCACCGCAAGCACTACGATAAGGGCCATGACCCCGACCATGACCCCGGCAATGGAAATCAGCGAAATAAGCGAGATAAAGCCATGCTTACGCTTGGCCTTCAGATATCGCAGACAGACAAACCATTCGAAATTCACAATTTCCCTCTTTTCTGGAACACTCCGAAAAATTGTAACCGTCGCCGTTAGCACTGCTCAGGAGCGCCGCAGATGCGCGGAAGAGGCCTCGAAGTGGCTATTGCACATGAGCCGGCCGATGACAGCAGCAAAGCGGCGAAGCAGAGCCGTGCTAACGGCGACGGCTACAGGGGTTACTTGCTCTCTGGGCGCAGATGCGGAAAGAGAATAACATCCCGGATCGAGGCAGAGTCGGTCAACAGCATGACCAGGCGATCGATGCCGATCCCTTCCCCGGCCGCAGGGGGCATGCCGTATTCCAGCGCCCGGACAAAATCCTCATCCATCTCCGGGAAGATCTCCTCGTCGTTACCCCGTTCGGCAATCTGCTTGGTAAGCCGCTCTTTCTGATCAATGGGATCATTGAGTTCACTGAAGGCATTGGCTATTTCCCGACCGGTCACGAAAAGCTCAAACCGATCAGTGACCTCGGGATTCTTCTCGTTACGGCGGGCCAGCGGCGAGACCTCGGTGGGATACTGGGTCACAAAGGTCGGATTGATCAGCCTTTCTTCCACCAGTAGTTCAAACAGCTCGGTTTTGGCCTTGCCGTGCCCTGCCATGGGCTCAAGGGTGATGCCCTTTTCCTTGGCGAACTGCCGGGTGCGGGCCGGATCGGCGAGCACCGCCTGATCAACGCCGCCCACCTCGACCAACGCCTCATCCATGGTATAGCGCTTCCAGGGCGGGGAAAGATCAACCTCCTGCCCTTGGTAGCTCACGACCATGGAGCCGGTGACCTCGGCGGCGACGTAAGAAACCATCTCCTCGGTGAGGTCCATGAGATCCTCGTAGGTGGCAAAAGCCTGGTAGAACTCAAGCATGGTGAATTCAGGATTATGCCGGGTGGAGAGGCCTTCGTTTCTGAAATTACGGTTGATCTCGAAGACCTTTTCAAAGCCGCCCACCAGTAGCCGCTTGAGATACAACTCTGGAGCAATGCGCAGGTAGAGATCCATACCCAGGGCATTGTGGTGGGTCTTGAAGGGCTTGGCCGTGGCCCCGCCGGCAATGGCCTGCATCATCGGAGTTTCGACCTCCATGAAGCCCCGATTTATCAAAAACTCGCGGATCAAACGGATGATCTCCACCCGTTTCCGGAATGTGTCGCGCACCTCCGGGTTCATGATCAAATCGACATAGCGCTGACGGTAGCGGGTCTCCACATCGGTGAGGCCGTGGAATTTCTCCGGCAGGGGGCGCAGGGATTTGGTGATCGGCTTCAGGCTGGCCGCGTCGATGGTGAGCTCGCCGGTCTGGGTGCGAAACAAAACTCCGCCAAAACCGACGATATCGCCGACATCGAGTTTTTTGAAGATCTGGTAGACCTCCACCCCAAGCTCATCGCGCTTGACATACACCTGGATGCGGCCTGTTTCATCCTGGATCTGGACAAAGGCGGCCTTGCCGAACTTGCGTAGCGCCATGATCCGGCCAGCCACGGATTTGATCCCCTCTTCCAAGGGCGCATCCGGGTTGTCGTTTTTAGCCAGAACATCGCAGATCCGGTGGGCGGGCTTAAAATCGTTGGCATAAAGATTGACGCCCAGCTCTGCCAGATCCTGGGCCTTTTGACGGCGCTGCGTCAACACCTGATTCAGTTCTTCCATATCATCAATACTCAAACTTTTTAATAGTGGTTGGATAAAAGATAGCCGGCCAATGCCCGCGTCTACAGATACTTGTCCCGCAACAGCTTGGAAAGATCCCTGGTCAAGGCCAGCACCTTTTTGGCGTGGGTCAGAGGCAGGGAGCCGGTTCCACAGCTTGGAGTGATCAGGGTCTGTTGCAGCAGGGACTTATAATCCCAGGAACCACCGACAAGCTGAGCGGCCTGCGCTTCCCAGCGCGCCAAAAGGGACTCCACCGTTTCCTGTTCGATGTACTCCTTCTCCGAGGTGGGCACAATCCCCCAGGCGATAATGCCGCCCCGTTCCAGAAAGACGAACAGCGCATCCTTGCAAGCGACCAGCTTGTCAAAAAAACCGTAGGCATCAAAACTGACAATATCCAGGGAGGTGGACAAGAGAAATTCCCAATCGGTGTTAGCGCAAACATGGACGCCCACCAGCCCCCCCGCTGCCTGGGCCGCGCCGATAATCTCATTGAGTTCCTGGCCAAGCTCATCCAGGGAAACACTGAGAAAGGCCGAGGAACCAAGACCGGCAAGGGCCGGTTCGTCGATGAAGAGAATAACCGGGACCTGCGACTCCGTAAGGAGCTGCACCTGCCAGGCACCCTTGAGGGAAAGTCCTTTCACCACCATTTCCCGGATGGTCGGCTCATAATAAGCAGCCCGGCCTTCCCGGTCGTGGAGGCCGGTGAGCAGAGTGAACGGTCCGGTCATCTGCCCCTTGACCGCAACCACGGTCTTTCCGGCAGCAGTGTTAACGGCGACCGCTTCTTTAAGGGAAAAAAGACCCTGGGCTCTGTCCGGACTCACGGCAAAGGACGAGTTCGGCAGAAGACTTGGGTCTTCGAGGGCTGCAAGATACTGTTCGAAATAGGCCAGCATCTCATCGGCAAAGGTCTCGGTTTGGATATCGAAATAGGTGCGGCCATCCTCTTCGATGATGCCGGGCATCCCCTCGCTGAACTGACTGAGCATCCCTTCCTTGGGGTTGCTCGGCAATTGCGGCCACAGCGGGATGTCGGGGGTGTGCTCGAAGATAAGGGAAAAGGCTTCCCGGTGATCCGTAACCGGCAGGCTGCCAATAAGAGTCGCCAGGCCATTGGCCTGGAATCGGGAGGATGGATTGTCTTGGGTCATAGCTTTTTCCAGTATCGGGAAATGGCGCGGCTGTTGCGCGCCCCATTGCAAAACAGGATGTTAAAAAGAGAAACTCTGCTTTTTCAACATCCTGCTAGCTATCAACAATAGGGCGAAAAGTCAATGCCTTTTGGGAAAAGCGCCGTCTTACCCGAGGCCAGAATCCACCTAATCCACCGGGATTCCCCAGATGTCACGGGCATATTCCCGGATGGTCCTGTCGCTGGAAAATTTACCCATCCTGGCCACATTGAGGATGGACTTGCGAATCCAGTTCGGCTGATCCCGGTACAGATCGCCCACCTCTTTCTGGCAGCGGAGATAATCCTCCAGATCAAGCAGCAGCAGATAAGGGTCGTTGAGGTTGAGCAAGCTCTCGACGATGGGGGCAAACAGGCTGGTGTCGCCCCGGCTGAAATAGCCGTTACGGATGCTGTCCAGGGTGCGTTTTACCTCCGCGTTATCGCGATACACGTCAAAGGCGTTACGATGCGGATTGCGTTTGGCTTCCTCAACCTCCTCCGTGGTCATGCCGAAGATAAACATATTCTCAGGCCCGACCTCCTCGCGGATCTCGATGTTGGCGCCGTCGAGGGTGCCGATGGTCAAGGCACCGTTTAAGGAGAATTTCATGTTGCCGGTGCCGGACGCTTCTGTCCCTGCAGTGGAGATTTGCTCGGAAAGGTCAGAGGCCGGGAAGATCTTTTCGGCGACAGACACGCCGTAATTGGGGATAAACGCCACCTTGAGTCGGTCTCCCACCCGCGAATCATGGTTGACCACCTCGGCCACCGAATTGATCAGCTTGATGATCAATTTTGCTTTGAAATACGACGGCGCAGCCTTGCCCCCGAAGACAATGGTCCGCGCAGGAGAATCCGTATCCTCCCCGTTGGCGATCCGATGGTACAGGGTGATAACATGCAGGATATTGAGCAGCTGCCGCTTATACTCGTGGATTCGTTTTACCTGGACATCAAACATGGTGTCGGGGTTGACCACCACCCCGCATTCTTCCTTGATGATGGCGGCAAGACGTTTTTTATTCTCCGTTTTCACCTTGGCCCATTTCTGCTGAAACTTCGGCTGATCGGCATGGGCCTCAAGATTGCGCAGATAGTCGAGGTTGGTGACCCATTCCCCGCCGATGGTGTCGGTGATCAGGCTGGCCAGGCCGGGGTTGCATTTGAGCAGCCAGCGCCGTTGGGTGATACCGTTGGTTTTGCAGTTGAAACGGCCCGGGTAGAAATCGTGGAAGTCCTTAAAAAGCCTGGTCTTCAGGAGATGGGTATGGATTTCAGCCACCCCATTGACCGAATGGCTGCCTACGATGGCCATATACGCCATACGCACCCTTTTCACCGGCCCTTCCTCAATAATGGACATGGAGCGCAACAGATCGTCCCTGCCAGGATAGCGGGCCGCAACCTCTTCGAGGAACAGACGATTGATCTCGTAGATGATCTCAAGGTGCCTGGGCAGCACCTTGCCCAGCAACTCAACAGGCCAGCTTTCCAGCGCTTCCGGCATCAGGGTGTGATTGGTGTAGCCAAAGGTACCAACACAGATCTGCCAGGCCTTTTCCCAGGGAACCGCCTCCTCGTCCACCAGGAGCCGCATGAATTCCGGAATAGCGATGGACGGATGGGTGTCGTTGAGCTGCACCGCGATTTCATCGGCGAACGAATCGAAATCATCATGCTTTTTCTTGTGCCGCCGGAAGATATCCTGGAAGGTGGCGGCCACAAAGAAGTACTGCTGCTTCAGGCGCAGCTCCTGGCCTTGCCGGATATCATCCGAGGGATAGAGAACCTTGGAAATCGTTTCCGACTGCACCTTTTCCTGCACGGCCGAAATATAATCACCCCGATTAAACGAGCCAAGATCAAGCTCGCGGGAAGCCCTGGCTGTCCAGAGGCGCATATTGATAACT
>JBAZCG010000076.1:0-15508 GCA_041671085.1 Desulfurivibrionaceae bacterium
GGCTTGGCCAGGGGCTATTTCCCCGAGAGCCTGATCGGAGAGGTGCATGCCAAGATGACAGTGGCCCTGGCCGAGGCCGGAGCCCATGTGGATGGTATTTACGTCTGCCCCCATCATCCCGAGGCAAAGGAAGAACGTTTCCGTCTCGCCTGCGATTGTCGGAAACCAAAGCCGGGCTTATTTCTTCAGGCGGCGGCGGAGCTTGAGCTGGATTTGGCCTGCTCCTATGTCGTGGGAGACCGCTGGTCGGATCTTAAGGCTGCGGCAGCGGTGCAGGCGAAGGGTGTTCTGGTGCTGACCGGCTATGGTCGGGGGGATTACGAGTACATCGGCCCGGCGCAGCCGGTGCAACCGACCTATGTGGCGGATGATCTCTATGCGGCGGTGCAGTGGATTGTGCAGGATATGGCGGGGTAAGAGACTGGGGGCGGTGAGTGCGGGGTTACTCGTGCCGCTTCTTTTTTTCGGGAAATTCGTAGATAACCTCATTTTTTTTGATGAGGCCAAATTGCCGACGGGCCACTTCTTCCAGATAGACCGGGTCTTTTTTTAACTTGTTGATTTCCTGTTGCAGTCCGGTATTGGCTTCGCGCAACTCTTCGTTCTGGGTCAGGACCTCGTTGAGTTCCTTGGCAACCCCGTAGTATTTTAAAGCGCCGTATGGCCCAAATACCGACCAGACTCCGACCACCGTCACAATGAGCACGCTGTAGAGCAGCACTTTCTTGCGGTCAGTCTCTGAAAGGTTCGCTAGCATGGCAGCCCGTTGCAAATGGTTTTTCCCGGTTGAGACTGGGATTTGACTAATTTTTTCTCTTATTATTCCTGTTAGATAGCATAGATACGCAGTTCATGCAATCGGTGAGTTTTTGCGAGCTGCAAAAGGGAAGCAGAGCGGGAACGGTTGATACTCCCAAATGGTTGTGAGAAATTTGCTGACGGCCATTGTTGAGATGGCAGAAGTGTCCGTCTGTTTAGCTGCGCACAACCTTGATAGCTCCACCTTGTAACATCACGCGAATGTGCCGTTATTTGCCGCTTGCGGGCGAGGCTGCGGGGGGCTGCTGGTCGTCTATTTTGTTGGCAACATGGCTGGCCGCGTTTTCCGTTGCCTTGGCGCCATGCTCGACTCCGTGGGCCGCAGCCTTGATGCCATGTTTGATTCCGTGGGCTGCAGCCTTGGCGCCGCGTTCGACCCCGTTTGCTGCGGCCTTTACCCCATGCTCGATTGCCTTTCCCACCTTGACAACTACGCCGGGTTCGCTGTTCGTGGGTGACTCGGCAGCGTTTTTGGGGTCGGCCTCGGCGTGGCTAAACAGGATGAGCACTAAGGAAAGCGTCAATGCAGCTTTGAGAATGGTATTCATGGTAACTCCTCTTTGGGGTACTTGTTCTCGCGCTATGATAATCATACCAGTTGGCCGGGTTGTATACACGAAGGACGGACACCTCGCGGCGCGTCGGTCTCGAACGTGAATTTGGCGGATATTCGTTAATAATGTGCCACTGGTCCCTTTGGTTATACCTGTCGCAGGGCGTCCGGAGCAGATCCTCACTGAGCACGTCACCATTCACTGAGTCACTGAGGGTCAGGCTTTGGTAATGGCACTATTTAAAGCACAAAATGTGCGTTGCGGAGGTGTGTCCGTGTTAAGCGCCATTGTTAGGCTTTTGTATTTCATATTGCCTCAATAAACTCAAAGTTCTAAGTGCGTCATCTTCGTAATTTGAAGTAGAAACTTTATCCATGAGTGCTGGAATTACCTCATTTCTGAAACTGACAATTTCTAGATGCTCTCTCAGAATACCATGCTCTTTACAATATTCATTAATTTCAGACTCTAAGCTTGATTCGCCATTCACGGTCCAGCACACCCATACCCTAATTATGGTGTCGTAGGACAAACCAAGGCTAGCGTAGGTTTCCTTGATACTTTCATAGTACGTTTTACCTTTTGAATAATCGGTATTTTCACCTTCTCTTTTGGCGGGAACTCCAAAGAATTTTTTATCAAAATTTTCTTTTAGCGCTTTCGGTGTCGGGCACCACTGTTGGCAATGAGTAACACTTACTTCAACGTGATACGCTTTTTCATCAATTATGTTATACGCGAGCAAATCTAGTTGCCGATTATTTCCTTTAATCACTTTAACGTCGGGTTGCGTAAAACAACCACGAACCAAGCGAAAATATGACTCTACGATGCTCTCTGTTGTGTTCATGTTTAAAGCCTAACGCTTGAAATAATCGGCGGCTTTAGCCGTCCGGTTGATTAACTTGTTATGTGATTTTTCTTGAATAATTTTCTATGGTTGTCTGCATGTTTTCAACACGATCTAAAAGTTTTCTCCTATGCGCCACAAGAGCCTTTCTTTCGCCTGGTGCCAACGTGTCGCTTTTCAATTCTTCGTCGTCAATCCGGATGTCCCCAAGGTCGGAGACAAGGCCGATTAACATCTTTTCTTGTGCTGGTTTGATGAAGTATTTATTTTCTTCAAATATGGTCTTGAACTCGTTTGTCAGGTCGAGAGTTATCCTGGTTCGCGCTTTGGCTATTTCGCTTGCAGTTGTAAATAATGCCCTTTGCTTTTCTGTATGATTTTTTGTTTTTGATTCATTATTGTTCGCAAATAGTGCAGCCCCAAGGAAGACTATTGTTAGTAATATTGAAAAGGTACCCAACAAATTATGTTCATATTTGAAAAGAATTGTAGCGATTGCTGCAAATATACCTGCAATAATTCTAAGCGTGAGTGTCATGGCAATATGATTTGTGCTTTTCTTTGGGGGTTTGCATGTGCTTATGCCGTGGAGCCATTGTTGACTTGGTTGTTCACATAACGCTTTGGGTAAGCCGACCGCGCCGGAATGTTGCAGCAGAAAACGGCTGCGAAACGCGGTCGGCTTGACCCGATTGTTATGTCTTTTCTCTTTATCTCCATGCAATTAAACCAAAAAAAATCTTATGCCCATAGTATTAAGCATATCCCGATAAAGACAGACCAAATGGCGACAAAATAGACGTTTCGCCATGGCCGAAATACTGTGTTAGCATTAATCATTTTCCCCGTAATAAAGAGGCCGATGGTCTCGTAGCCAAACGTCTCGTTGAGGTTCTTGACTGCGTGCATGATCGGGGTCACATGATCGGGGTCAGGTCTTGAAAAGTAAGTTTTTCTGGGTCAAGGTTTTCCGTTTTCATTCAGGCAAGCACTAAACCTTCTCAACCAGTCAGGCAAAACAAAAAATGCGGGGCAGCTCACGCGATCCGCAGCAGTTTCAGCACAATAATCCCTACCTCATACAGCATATAGAGGGGGACGCCCATGAGCATCATGTTGAAAACATCGGGGGTCGGGGTGAGGAGGGCGGCGATGACGCTGATAACCAGCACGGCGTAGCGGCGGTTTTTTTCAAAGAACGATCTGGGCAGGATTTTTATCTTGGCCATGAAGATCATGAAGATGGGCAGCTCGAAGATCAGCCCGAAGGCGAGGACAAAGATCGTGACAAAGGAAACGAACTCACTGATGGAGATAACGGGTCTGAGCTGTTCCGTTTGGAAATCCAGGAGAAAATCGATGCCGAAGGGCAGGGTGATGAAATAGCAGAAGGCGGCCCCGCTGTAAAACAGGAGGCAGGAGAAAAGAACAAACCCGAAAACAAGGGGGCGGGACAATTTGAAAGGCTTGGCCAGAGCGCGCCAGAGAAAATAGCTGAGCATGGGCATGATGGTGAAGATCGTCATGGCCAGGGAGACGGTGAGATGGGCGAGAAAGGGCTCGGCCACCGTGAAGAAGGCGAGTTTCTGGTGGAGATGGCTCTGGATTGCGGCCAGCAGCGGGCGGGAGATACTATAGAAGCCAAGGCAGCCCAGAACCAGGGCAAGCCCCATGGCCAGGACGGCTCTCCGCAGGTCTTTGATGATGATGGCGAGGCGTTGGGTGGTGGTGTCCAAGGTGGGGGCCTGGGCTATTGCGAATTGTCGGAGTTGTTGCGGGGGCTGCCGTGAATCTCTTTGTCCAGACGCTTGAAAAAGACCTCCATGAACTCATGCCGCTCGGCGGCCAACCGTTTGCCTTCCGGGGTGAGCATCTTGTCTTTTATCTTGCAGAGTTTTACCAGAAATTCCCGGTAGGCCGTGTCTTCGGTGGAGTAGGACCTGGTTTTCGTCACATCCACCCCCCGGTTGTGCAGCCGGGCTCCGACTTGGCCGGCAAAGAGAAAAGCCCGGCCAATGCCGATGGCGCCGATGGAATCTAACTTGTCTGCGTCGAAAAGGATCTTGGCCTCCAGGGATTCCGGCACCTTGTTGTTGCGATAGCGGTGTGATTCGATGCAGTGCAGGATAGCATCCTGCATCTCCGGGGAAAACCCCAAGCCCGTAAGAATAGTGCGGGACATCTCCGCACCTTTGGTGGCATGGCAGATCTTGCCCAGGGAAAGCATTTCGTGGCTGCGGCCGATGTCGTGGAGCAGGGCTGCGGCGCTGAGGATATCGAGGCGGGCGTTCATCAGGCGGCCGATATGGAGGGCCAGGTTGTGCACCCGTTCGGTGTGATCCGGGCCATGGCAGCCGCCTTCGGCTTGGCAATACTCGTGGGAAATGGCCAGCAGCCGTTCGGTGAGCTCCCGGCCCAGGGGCGGTTCGCCCTGCAACGGCCCGGAAGAGAGGCTGGCCTGGGGAGTGTCAGCGTCTGGAGAGGACATGGTCCAACCACCTGATGCCGAGACGGAGCAGGGCAAGGTCTTCCGTGGGAAGCTCCTGCCGTTCGCTTTTCGTGATGGAGATGGGCAGGGCAAGGGAACCGTCGAGGAGCTGTTGCCTAAAGGTATCCAGACTGTAGAGAAACAGGAAAATATCCTCTTCAAGCTCCTCCGGCGGATGTCCATCCTTGAGGTGGGGATGGTGGAGGATGCCAAGGAGTTCATCGTTCATGGCATTGTAGGTGGCCAAATCCTGGTCTTTTTGCCAGGCGGTGATGTCACGAGGCTCGCCCTCGCTAAACCCTTTGCAGTGGGGCTCGGTGAGGAGAATATGCATTTCGTGTCGGTCGCCGTCCGGAGTGTTGAAGGCCCCGCGTCCCAGGGGATAGGTCCGGCAGGCGCCGGGGCGGTCGGCATAGACGCGGCAACCGCTGGCGGTCACAAACGGGCAGCTGGCCCGGCCATCATCCACCATGCAAAGAAAAACCTGGGGAAAGGCATTGCCTTCAGCCTGCTCGATGAGCGCATACTGGTTGAGAAAGGCCGAGGGGGCAAGCCCCAGATGTCTGCTTAACCGGAGCACATCGTAGGGGCTGAGAGCTAACTCCAGCTCTCGGCAGCAGTCCGTGAAGCAGGCAACGCCGGGATGGCAGCTGAACCGGAAGGTCTCGTCCGGCGTCAGGGGCCGGACATGCTCTGGGGCAAGATCGGGGCGCATGACTAGGCGGTCTTGCCACGGTGCCAGAGGGTGAGCAAGGGGCTGGCCACGAAGACCGAGGAGTAGGTGCCCACCATGACCCCCACCAGTAGGGCAAAGGAAAAGTCGTGAATCACCGAGCCGCCCAAGGCATACAGGGCCGCGAGAACCAGGAACACGGTGAGCGAGGTGACGATGGAGCGGCTCAACACCTCGTTGGTGCTGGTATTGATCAGGGTGTCGGTGATGTTTTCCGGGTCGTCGCTCTTGCGTTGGTTTTCGCGGATACGGTCGAAGATGATGACTGTGTCGTTTAAGGAATACCCGGCCAGGGTTAGAAGGGCGGTGACGGTGAGCAGGGTGATTTCCATGTTGAGCAGCCAGACGAGACCAAGCACCGCTAGTACGTCATGGAGCGTGGCCAGGGTGGCGGCAATGCCGAAACGCAGGTCGAAACGCAACCCCAGGTACACGATTACGCCCAACAGGGAGATGATTACGGCCAGCAGCGCCTTGGAGCGTAAGGTGTCGCTCACCGAGGAGCCGATTTCCGACTGGTTTTCCACCACGAAGTGCTTATCCGGAAAATCGCTGTTCAGCTGGGAGGTTACTGCTTCGGAAACGTGGCCTACCACCTTTTCGCTGTTTTTTATCTTGACGATCAAGCGGTTTTCGCCTTCGACCTTTTGTAGCTCGACGCCCTCAAGGTTTGCCTTTGTCAAGGCGGTGCGCACCTCGCCCAGGGAGAAGGGTTGGGTGG
Organism: Desulfurivibrionaceae bacterium; assembly: GCA_041671085.1. GTDB lineage: Bacteria > Desulfobacterota > Desulfobulbia > Desulfobulbales > Desulfurivibrionaceae > Thiovibrio. The sequence goes on from JBAZCG010000076.1 coordinate 6,166, forward strand.
ACTGGTACTGGAGCAGGGTGCCGCCGGAGAAATCCACGCCCATGTTGGCCTGGCCCCGGATGATCTGGACAAAGGCCAGGCAGCCGATGAGGGCACAGGTGCCGGAGATGGCAAAGGTCAGGTTTTTGATCCGCATGTAATCAAGCTGCGGGTTCTTGAGAAACAGCATAAAGGAAAGCTTCTTGAGCTTGCGTTTGCCCTGCATGGTTTCGTAGAAAAGCTTGGAGGCGAAGAGGGTGGAGAAGAGATTGAAGATGATACCCAGCGACAGGGTGGCGGCAAAGCCCTTGATCGGGCCGGTGCCGAAGAGAAACAGGGCCAGAGCGGTGATCAGGGTGGTCACATGGGCGTCGATGATGGTCCAAAGCGCCTTGGCGTAGCCAGCTTCGACCCCGGAGCGCACGGATTTTCCCAGGGCGAACTCCTCGCGCATCCTCTCGAAGATGACGATGTTCGAGTCCACCGCCATGCCGACGGAGAGGATGATACCGGCAATGCCCGGCAGGGTCAGGGTGCCGCCCATCATGGCCAGTCCGGCAAAGAGCAGGAGGATGTTTAGGACCATGGCCAGGTTGGCGATAACCCCGGAGAGTCGGTAGTACACGGCCATGAAGACCACGACCAGAAGGGTGCCGAACAGGCCGCTCATCAGCCCCTTGTTGATGGAATCCTGACCCAGGGAGGCGCCCACCGTGAGGTTCTGGACGATTTCCACCGGGGCGGGCAGGGCGCCTATCCGTAGGACAATGGCCAGGTCGGTCGCCTCTTCGTAGCTGAAGCTGCCGGAGATCTGGGCGCTGCCGCCGAGGATTTTTTCCCGGATCACCGGGGAGGAGCGGACCACCTCGTCAAGGACAATGGCAAAGCGTTTGCCCACGTTTTTTTCCGTGACCTGGCCGAAAACCGCGCCGCCACGTCCGGTAAGGTCGAGGCCCACGTAAGGTTCGTTGAAGTTGCCGCCCACTCCGACCTGGGCACCCTTGACCATGTCGCCGGTCATCAGCACCTGGCTCTTGAGCAGGATGGGGGTTCGGGTTTCCTTTTTGGTTTTCTTATCCACATCTTTTTCGAAATAGATTTCGGTCCCGGCCGGGAGTCTGCTCTGCAAGGCGAGATTGAGTTGTTTTCGGCTGCCGTCCTCCTGCCACTGTCCGGCCTGGATGGCCTGGCCGATGAGCTGCGGCAGGTTGAGACCGGCTGTGTCGTCCACCAGCTTAAACTCAAGCTGGGCGGTGCGTCCGATGAGGTTCAAGGCGCGCTGCGGGTCCTTGACCCCGGGCAGCTGGATAACGATTTCGTCCGTCCCCTGCCGGACAATGGCCGGTTCGGCCACGCCGAACTGGTCTATCCGGTTGCGGAGAATCTCCAGGGACTGGTCCACCGCCTTGTTGTTGATGAAATCTATTTTTGACTGTTTCAGGCTGAGGGTGATCCGGGGGAAGGATCCCTGGACGGTCTGGAAGTCGCCGTCAAGGTCGGGGAATTCCTTGGTGATGGTCTGCTTGACCGTTTCCAGCGCAGCGGTGTTGGGGAGGGTCAGGATGATCTTGCGCGCGTCGGTGGAAGCGGTGCGAACCACGGTGATCTTTTTCTCGGCCAGGGCTTCCTTGAGATCCTGAACCGACAGATCCAGATTATTCTCAATGGCCTTCTTGAGATCCACCTTGAGGACCAGGTGCATGCCGCCCTGGAGATCCAGGCCCAGCTTCAGCCCAGCCGGAGCGAGATATTTTTGCCACCAGGTCGGAACCTTGGTGAAGGAAGGAGCAACGGTCAGTCCGGCAAAGATGGTGATAAAGAGCAGGAGGATGATTTTCCAGCGCAGGGAACTCGACATAAACTCTCCGTGATGCGGGTTAATGTGCAGGCTGACAGCAATATTTTTTGAAGGAGAACTCAAATTCGGCGTTCTGGGTCAAGGCCCGGACGCCATGGCATGCACCCTATTTTTTCTGCGGGACCTGGGCCGTCATGGTTTGGTGCGAGATTATACTCCCCTTTTGGCAGAAGTCAATTTGCAAAAAATGATGACGGGGATCAAGCGCTTGCTTGAATTTACAGGTATGTTTTCGCCCCTTTTTTGTGCAAGAAAAAACCTGAGGCAAGAACAGGCTATGCTATAATGTGAAAAAAGGACTTCTTCGCCGGCGAGGCGCGTGGGAAAAAAATGGACAAAAAAATTCTCGTTGTTGATAACCACCCCATGGTGCTCAGGCTCATTGCCAATCTGTTGGAAAAGGGCGGGCATGAGGTAAGGACCGCTGCGGATGGTCTGGGCGCTCTGGATATCTTGAAGTCCTATGTGCCGGACATTATTTTTGTCGACCTGGTGATGCCCAATATCAGCGGAGAGAAGCTGTGCCGGATCATCCGGAACATGCCCCATCTGCAAGGGGTATTTCTTGTCATTCTTTCTGCCATCGCCGCCGAGGAAGAGCTTGATTTTGCGGCGCTGGGAGCGGATGCCTGTATCGCCAAGGGGAGCATGGTTAATCTGGCCAGGCATGTGGCTAAAGTTCTTGAATTGGCCTGCCCTGCGGGCAGGCAGGCACAATCCCACGATATCATAGGGCTTGATGAAATTGCAACCCGTGAGATCACCAGGGAGCTGCTCTCTTCCCGGAAGCATTTTGAGGTGATATTTCGGAACATGTCCGAAGGGATTCTTGAGTTTGTCGCGCATCGGAAGATTGTTTTTGCAAACCCAGCCGCAGTAGCTCTGGTGGGGATACCGGAAGAAATGCTGTTGGGCACGGAATTCACCGAGATTTTTTGCGGTAATTCCCTTGAAGCCGTGGCCGCGTTGTTGAATGACCCTGCGGAGGTGCCCAGGAAAACTTCGGAAGATGCACCGGTTCTCCTCAATGGTCGTCAGGTTACCCTGCAATTTTTGCCTGTTGTCGGCGAGGGAGGCGTTTCCACCATTGTCATCATCCACGATGTCACCAATCGGGTGCAGGCAGAGGAAAAGATCAGCGAACAAAACAGGTTCTTGAACAAACTCATTGAATCGCTGCCCCATCCGTTTTTTGTGGTCGGGGCCAAGGGCTATGAGGTGGTGCTGGCCAATTCCTCCGCGCAGCGTCACCTGGTCGGGCTGGGAGATTGTTCTGGGCAACTTGCCCCCCCAGTCGATGTATGCAAGGCGCCGCCGCCATACCTTCCTTTTGAGCGGGTGCAGCACAACAAGGATTCCTTTCTCATGGAATATGTTGAGCAGGGCAGGGAGGGCCAGGAAACCACGCATGAAATCCATGCGCATCCCATTTTTGATAAATATGGGAAGGTCACGCAGATCATCGAATACCGGCTGGATATCACCGAACGCAAAAAAGCGGAGCAGGCCCTGCGAGACTCGAAGGATGAGTTGCAAAAGGCTCTGGACAATCTGCGGGTTGCTCAGCAGGTTGCCATCCGTCAGGAAAAACTGGCTTCCATCGGCACGCTGGCTTCGGGAGTGGCCCATGAAATACTCAATCCTCTTAATATCATAGGAACCTTGGCCCAGGTCATGCAGCTTGAGAAGATTCCTCCGAGCATGCGGAAAAATCTTGATGAGATGCTGGCCCAGATCAAACGCGCCACCAAGATCACCAACAACCTCAGAACGTTTTCCCATCAGCATGCCTTTGAGGTCCGCTTGGTCGATGTGCATGCGTTGTTCGACAAGACCGCCGCCCTGCTTGAACATGACTTGAACCTGGACAATGTGCAGGTGGAGCGGCATTATGCCCATGATCTGCCCCGCATCGAAGCGGATGAAGATCAGTTGGCCCAGGTGTTTATTAATCTGGTGAGCAATGCCCGTGACGCCATGTCCTCGGCTGAAAAACGGATTATTGTTGCAACCCGGCCACAGGATGATGGCGTTGAAATCCGTTTCACCGATACCGGCGGTGGTATTGGCCCGGAAGCGATTGATAAAATATTCGACCCGTTTTTTACCACCAAGGATCCCGGTCGCGGCACGGGCCTTGGCTTGTGGATTGTCTATTCCATCATTGAAAACCACTGTGGGACCATTCGGGTCGAGTCGGAAAAAGGCAAAGGCGCACAGTTTGTGATATTTTTGCCAACGCATCTGCCGGGCCGGGAGGAATGCGCTTCAATCGCTTCAATAGATAAAAAACAGGATCATACCAGTGGGGATAATGGATGAAGAAAAAAATAAAAATTCTTATTGTGGACGATGAATACGCCTTTTGTCGGTCGCTGAAAATCTTTTTGGAGAAGATTGGATTTCAGACGCTCATCGCCACCAACGGCGAACATGCCCTGGATATCGTCAGAGAGGAAAAACCTGCCATCATGACCCTTGATATCCGGATGCCGGGGCTCAACGGCTATGATATCCTGCAAAAGGTCAAGAGGCAGGACCCCGATCTGTTCATCATCGTTATCAGCGCCATCGACGTGCCAAACATGGAAGAGATGCTTGAACACAGCGGGGCTCACGCGCTTCTGCACAAGCCTATCGATTTACAGAAGCTTTCCGATACGCTCTACGGTTTTGTCGGGCACTTGCTGTAGTCTTTTTTGCTAAGGCATCTGCCGGGCCGGGAGTAAGGCGGATCGGCAGATGAAAAAAGGGTCGCGCCATTAAGGAGCATGGATGAAGAGAAAAATAAAAATTCTTATTGTGGATGATGAAGCCCCGATTTGCCTGTTGCTGAAGAGATATCTGGAGAGAATAGGGTTTCAGACGTTCGTTGCCACCGACGGCGAACAGGCTCTTGATATCGTCCGGGAGGAAAAGCCAGCCATCATGACTCTTGATATAAGGATGCCGGGGCTCAACGGCTATGAGGTTTTGGAGAAAGTCAAGAGGCGGTACCCAGAAATGTTCATCATCGTTATCAGCGCCATCGATGTGCCAAATATGGAGGAGATACTTGAGCGCAGCGGGGCCCACGCGCTTCTGCACAAGCCCATCGAGTTGCAGAAGCTTTCCGATATCATCTGCGGGTTTGTCGGCATCTGCGGTAAGCCGCTTTTGGACAAAGAAAAAGGGGATGGTTGACGTCGACAAGGGGGGAATTGCTCATTTTCTGGAAAGTTATTGCCTATTGTCTCCTCGGCATTGAAATTATCATCATGATTTCCCCTTGTTATTCGGTGTCCGGGCCCGTGCTCCAGTTCTTCGTAGCAAGCCCTTTCACCGGCTGGCCCACGGATTTTTTTCGCCGCATCTGGTTTTTCCCGATGATCCGTTGGTCTGGGCCATCTCCGGGGTTGGCCTGATGCTGTTGTACTGACCGCATTTTGTTCATCCTGAGCATGTATCTCGCTATGCTCTTTGTCTATTATGCCCATGCCGACCTTTTAGGGGGAGTTTGTCAATGACCTGTTTCGGGGGAAGTCCGCGTCCGCGCTTTGCCGGATATTTTTTCTTTTCTCTTGTCCTGTTTGGGTTAGTCCTTTTCATCTCCCCCCCGGTCGGGCAGGCCGTCCCCCCAAGAAAAAAGCCCCAGGAACTGGTTTTTCTCAACTGGCCAGATTATATGGATCAGGGGTTGATTAGGAAATTTGAGAAACAGCAGGGGTGTAAGGTTCATCAGGTGTATTACGAAACCGAAGAGGATCAGGAGCGGGTGCTTTCTCTGGCCAATGGCAAGGGGTATGACGTGGTGCTGGTGAGCATGATCAACGGCCTGTCGTATTTGAACCGGAAGTGGCTTGCCCCGGTGGACGTTGCCAAGGTGCCGAACAGCAGGCATATCGATCCTGCCTGGGGGCGGATGAATCCGGAATTGATGAAGCATGCGGTTCCCTTTTCCTGGGGCACCATGGGAATTGCTTATCGGAAAGATCTGGTCAAGGGTGAGGTGCGCGGCTGGCGGGATCTGCTCGTGCCCCAAGAGGAATTGCGCGGCAGGATCCTCATGATCAAGGATCTGCGGGATTCTATGGTTCCCGCTCTGAAGATGCTGGGGTATTCGGTGAACAGCGCCAGCATGGAAGAGATGGACGCCGCTGAAAAAGCACTGCTTGCCCAGAAGCCTTTTGTGAAAAAGTACGGCTACCCGGGCCTGGATAAAAAATCTCAACTGGTGAAGGGGGATATCTGGATGGCCATGGTCTATAGCGGTGATGCCGTGACGCTCCAGGGGCTCAACAAAAATATCGCCTTTGTCTTTCCCGAGGAAGGGACCAGTCTCTGGCTGGACAATCTTGTGGTCATGGAGTCTTCGTCCGAAAAGGAGCTGGCCATGGCCTTTATCAATTTTCTCAACGAACCGGAAAATGCGGCGCAACTTGCCGGGCACATCTTCCAGGCAACCCCGAATTTGGCGGCAAAAAAACTGCTTCCTTCCGCGCATCTGCGTAACACGATCATCTGGCCCGATGAAAAAACCATGGCCGGCGCCGAACTGTACGCGCCGCTGCCGCCGCGGGTTCAGAAACGGTATAATTCCATTTTTCTCAAGGTCTCCGAAGGTCTCCGTTAGGCATTCACCCTTCATCCATCTTTTTCCACGGGCTCCATTTTTTATGAGACTTCGGACAAAAATCAGTCTGGTTCTGCTTCCCCTCATTGCCATTCCTTTTCTGGGCACTGGGGTGTTTGTTTCGGCCAGGCTCTCCAGCTATGCGCGGGAAACTGCCTTTGTCCAGGCAGATGCGCTTCTTGTTCAGGTGAAAAATAATCTCCTTTCCTATCTGGATATTTCCCGCGCCAATCTGGAGCTGTTTTCCCGGTCAGACCTGCTCAAAAGCTACATGATGATTCCCGATGAGCAGACCCGCTACGCTATCTTTCAGAACCCCCTCCTCACCCAGTTTGCCAAATATATGGAGGTCTATCCCGAATATTACGAAATGCGGGTGCTCTTGCCCGATGGCTATGAGGACGCCCGGGTTGTCCACGGAGAGGGGGTAAATGCCACCGAGGAAGAGGGCGGCTCCGCCTGGTTTCGGCGTTTGCGTGAAAGCGGGGAGAATTGTTTTTTTCAGGTGTCGGTCAACGCGGACAATAAAAAGCCGGTGGTCTATTTTTCTAAAAAACTTGTCTATGAAAATGCTGCGGAGCAGGGGGCTCTCTCTGACTCGTTGTTGAAAGGATACCTGGTTCTCACCATCGAACCAAATTTTCTGGCCCGGCCCGTGCAGGAAGCAAAAATCGGCGCAAATGGGCGGATGTTTTTCGTGAACGGAAGCGGGCAGGTTCTTTTTCGAAACAGTGGAGGCGGCCTGCCGGAAATCCTGCCTCCCACCCTGCTGAATGCCTTGCGAAAAAACCAGGCGCATTTCCTCTTTTCCCGCGAGCTGTCCGAACCCTCTTATTGCAAACTCAGCCAGGTGGCGCCGGATCTTTGGTTGGGCGTGGTTTTGCCGGAGAAGGACCTGTCGGCTGCCGGGCGGAATTTTCAGGTGCTCATTCTCTGCATCACTCTAGGGATTGTCCTGTTGCTTTCCCTAGTCTTGTTTTTTTGTCTGAAACGTTTTTTTGTCGATCCCCTTTCTAGGCTGGTTGCCTCAAGCCAGCGGGTTGGCAAGGGAGAGCTGCAAAAAGTTGAGATCCAGGCCGAGCGAAGTGATGAAATCGGGGATTTGCTCCACACCTTCAACACCATGGTGGAAGACCTCAGTGTATCGCGCGGGGAGCTTCTCGCCCAGCAGGAGGTGCTGGAGCAACGGGTCAGGGAGCGTACCGAGCATCTGGTTGAGGTCAACCGGGAGCTTGAGGTGGCCAAGCATGGCGCCGAACAGGCCAGCCATCTGAAAAGTGAGTTCCTGGCCAATATGAGCCATGAGATCCGCACCCCCATGAATGGGGTAATCGGCATGACCCAGCTTCTGCTCAGCACTGCCTTGAGCAAGGAGCAGGCCGAGTACGCCGAAACAGTATATTCCTCGGCCGAGGCGCTGCTGCATATCATCAACGATATCCTTGATTTTTCAAAGATCGAGGCCGGTAAGCTGGAGCTGGAGTCCATCGAATTCCGGTTGCGGGACCTGGTTGAGGATATTGCGGAGATGTTTGGCCATGCCGCCCATGCCAAACGACTTGATATCCTGGCCTATGTCGCCCTTGATTTGCCCCAGGTTCTGGTGGGCGACCCCACCCGGTTACGGCAGATTATCACCAATCTGGTGGGCAACGCCCTCAAGTTTACCACCGCAGGCTCGGTGAGCATCAAGGTTACCCGGGCCCTGGATGTGGCTGCGGCTGTTCCGGGCACACTCCCGATTCGGGTGGAGGTCGAGGACACAGGCATCGGCATACCCAAGGAGGCGCAGGCGAGATTGTTCCAGTCCTTTACCCAGCTTGACGGCTCCTACACTCGACAATACGGAGGCACCGGCCTGGGGCTTACCATCTGCAAGCAGCTGGTGGAGATGATGCATGGGACCTTAGGGGTGGAAAGCGAACCCGGACGGGGCAGTAATTTTCAGTTCATGTTGCCTTTTGCGCCCGGCGGGTCGAATACGGCTGCCGCCCCCTGGGCCGAGATCATGGCGGCCTTGCAGGGAAAAAAGGTTCTCCTTGTTGCCAAGGACGAGGCGTGTAGGCAGTTGCTCGCCATTATGCTTGTCGAGTTGGGGCTGGCGGTGTATACGGCGGAAAGCGGGGATGGAGCTTTGGCCCTGTGCAACGAGGAGTGGGCGGTTGGGCATCGCTTTGATTGTGTTCTGGCCGAAGCGGAGCTGGATGGCCTGGATGGCTGGGGTCTGGCCCAGGCATTGCGGGCACAGGCGGGAGAGAAAATTTCTGTGGCCTTGATGCTGAGCACGGTTGATCAGCGGGAAAACAGAGGGCAATGGGGGGCAGATTTCAGTGAATATCTTTTGCCCAAACCGATCAAGCTGGAGCGATTGATCCGGGTTCTGGCCAAGATGAATGGGGTGGCCGGGATGGCCACGAGCCCAGAGGGAGAGCTGCGGCAATCTTCTATTCCGTGGGGTGAGGGCGACGAGGCCCTGCCACCGCTTACCATCCTGGTGGCAGAAGACAATCTGGTCAATCAGCGGCTGGCCGTGAGGATGCTTGAGAAAAAAGGCCATACTGTGCGGATTGCCAACAATGGCAAGGAAGCGGTGGCCGCCTTTGAGCGGGAACATCTCGACCTCATTCTCATGGATATTCAGATGCCGGAGATGGATGGTTTTGCCGCCACCAACCTCATCCGCTCGCTGGAAAAAAACAGCGGCGGACATCTGCCGATTATCGCCCTTACCGCCCATGCCATGCAGGGTTACAAGGAGCAATGTTTAGCAGCAGGGATGGATGATTATTGCGTTAAACCCATTCAGGTCAAAAATTTGTTTCAGACCATGGCCGATGTTCTGCAAAAACACAGGGCGTAGGGAGCCTGGCCGGGGCTTTCCATACTCTGTCGCG
>JBAZCG010000077.1:0-15497 GCA_041671085.1 Desulfurivibrionaceae bacterium
GGCTTTTGTCAACCCGTAGGCGTTCTCGTTCGAAGTCCCGATATAGCGCACCTTTCCGCTCCGTACGAGCCGATCGAGGGCCTCAAGGCTCTCTTCAATGGGAACAACGGTGTCGGGCCAGTGGATCTGATACAGATCGATATAATCGGTCTTGAGCCTCCTGAGGCTCCCTTCAACGGCGGTCGTGATATGAAACGCATCTATGGCAGTCAGACCGTGTCGCACCGGTGGCACGAACCAACCATTGGCCGCTCCCGCTACTTTCGTGGCAATGATAATCGAATCCCGTGGCTTATCCGCCAGCCACTCACCAAAGATCCCTTCCGTGATCCCGTAAGTTTCTGCCGTCGGAGGAACGGGATAGATCTCAGCCGTATCAAAAAAATTGATCCCGTTCGCGTAGGCCTTATCAAGGATTTCAAACGATATTCTTTTATCGCATTTTTTTCCGAAGGTCATCGTCCCCATGCAGATGTTGGAGACTCTCAGCCCGCTTTTTCCGATATAGTTATATTTCATCGTAATTCCCGGTCCTAAGCTGCATAAGGATCATGACTAGAACAGAGGATTTTCCCGGATGATTTTGAGGATCATCCGGGACATATTCTGTACAATCAATCCATAAGGCCTACGGTTTTAAAACAACGACAAACTATATCCGGAATCTTTATCACTGCATGGCTGACCTGCCATTACCGAAAACCATGCATATACATTGGGTCGCCGGAAACCAATTAAAAATTATTCAAGATTTTTGTTCAATTCATTTTGTAGAGCTTGAATCTTTCCCGCAAGGACCTCGATCTGTTTCTGAATGCCATCAGCCTCTGCTTGATATGAAATATGGTCTTTGGCACATTTTTCCATGAATTTTCTTGCTTCATCTTCGGTTTTAAATTCAGACTCAGAGACAAGAAATTTAACCCCAAAGATGCCTTTTTTCATCTGTATTTCTGCGGCAGCAGAATTGCCACACAATAATATGTTTTTATTAATTTCCGACAATCTACCATCTAACACGGCTAACTCTTCTTCAATAACGGATATATTTTCTTTAATTTCTATATTTCTTAATTCCAGCTCCTTAATTCTTTTCTTTCCATTTATGCGTTTCGCATACTCTTCTTCCGTCAAGTCTTCAACGCGCTGGAGGAGCGCGGCAAAACCGTTAATCATTGTGACACCCCAACCATTCCCCAAGCCATATCCCCACGCAGATGGGGTCAAAGGCGACACCCAAGTTTGAGCATGTGAGTATTCATATGCTTGAGCACGGGTAAGAGGAATTATTGATTTAATCTCTAAGTTTTTATCATTGCAATATTCTGTTAATTCCTCAAGAGCAACATTTAAAGAGTCGGACTTCAAACTCCATCTCCGCATACGCCAAAAACCATCAGCATATTTCTTGCTTTCACTTTCTTCATTAGAATGTTCCTCATCAACGTATTTGTAAAACCAAAATGTTTCTACTAATCGCGGCATAAAATTTCTCCTTAACAATATACAGCAGCTAATTTAATAATGAGATTTCCCAATTTTTCGCCCATCTAACATGATGTTGTGATGTTTCGAATAAACAAAAAAGCTCCCCGTTTAACTCAGGGAGCTTTTTTAGATTGGTCACTTATGGAACTACATCGCATTAAACGGTGACGTTGGGTGTTGTCCTGGTTAGTTAGTCAGCAGTATTCGCCATCTTCCAGCCTTTGTCGGTTTTTGCAAAAACGATTTCAATTTCTTGATGATACAGGTCGTCTTTCTTGAATTCGCCATAAATATCTTTTATCTCTGTAACTGTCATCACGGCATCAAGCTTTTCAGCACCTTTTGCATTGCGTACTTCGGCTATAACTCCAGAACGAAAATCCTCAAATGACATCTTAAACTGATAGTCATAGCTAGCTTTTACAAGATAATGACTATCATCAGTCTTTGTTTTTTCAATAATATTGAAGTTGATTACAGACCGAAGTTGATCTGCTGCGCCATCTCCATTCAATTCCGTTAAAACTGCTTTTTCAATCTCCGAATTGCTCGGTCCGCCGCCAAAGCACCCAACAAGCATGGCCATCAACATAAGCACGACTGCTACGGTGATAGTTTTTACGACATTACGTTGCTTCATTTCGTTTCTCCCGGTTTGTAGTTTGATGCAGTGTTAGGTGCAGCAGCTGCCAGAGCGTCACGCTCGGGAGAATACTTGCGACCATAGTCAAGCAGATCAGGACTGCGAATAATGAATGCCTGAAAATTTGATACCCCAAAATGTTTCCGGTTAATAGTAAAAAATGAACATTCGGCATCAATTTTATTTGGTTACACGACTGTAACCGGGCAATTATCCTTTTCTAGAGCTTCAATATAAAGATTGACAGTTTTTGTCTGTTAGAGGTAGAAAATCATAATTTGTTTATCCGGGGCGGGATGCAGCTTCAATTAGAGGATTATGGTAAGAAATGCAACGCGGAGATTCAAGAGACATCAAAACTTTGCAGGCATGGATGCAGAATAGAATGATTTAAGGTTCGTCAGTAGACAACCTTGAAAGCAATCCTTAAAAACAATGCAAGAGAGTGTGAGTCATGAAAAATTTCAAAACGGCTGTGAGTATGTTGACGTTAGTAGGTATTGCAATGTCAATGACGGCATGTTCGTCTGTCAAGTATGTTAAGCCAATTCCGGAAGGTACAGAAATGGTGAAGCTGAGTGACGCAAACGACTGCCAGGATAAGTACGGCGCTGTCTGGTCGTATGAATCGGACAAGATCTACACCAGTCAGGAAGACGCACAGGTCTTCATTGACAAGCTGAATGCTGAGAAGTATCTCGGTTTTTCTGATTGGAGGCTGCCGTCTGTATACGATATGCAGCGTCATCATCGATACAGCATGACGAAGAAAACTGGTGACTGCAAGCTTGACGACAAAAAATCTTATTTCACGTCGGAGTATTCCAAGCCGCTGCGAATCATCACGGTCCATCTAACCTGTGGCCCGGATGATCTCAAGGAAATTGATAACCGCGGCAAAGGCTATGTCCGAGGTGTCCGAATAGATTAACAGTCAATCGACTGCATACACTCAAGACCGGACCGGTTCTTTGCAGCGCCGGTCGTTCAGACAACACATGAAGACATAAAAAAACCTCCAGTTCGAGTGTACAAACTTGTGTACAACGCTCGAATCTGGAGGTATGTGCGAAGCAGAAAACCTTAATTATATTAAGTATCTGCGTGATATTCTGGTGGCGATGCAGGGAAAAGAAGACTTGAACCCTGCCTGCTGCCAACCATTTGATTCTATTGAAAAAGTCACATTCAAGTCTGCGCTCTCACCGCTGAAATTGTACAAAACATTGTGCAATTTCTCGGCTTATCGGCATCTTAATCCGGAATTTCGGCTAAGTACAGGGAAACGATGACCGGTTGTGGTGTTTGTACAGGACTTTAATCGCATCAAAACGTCATGAAACCGAGCCGTTGCGCGGGGGCCAATCGCCGTCCTCCGCGTTTAGCGGAGTGATTTTGTGTGGGTAATCAAGGGATTGGTTCATTGCGTTAGTTATGGTGGTTGTTTCATTTCATACGCCAATACTTCCTTCCATCTACGGTAATTTCTGGCTCTAAACCTACGCGCTGCGATGGGGGCATGCTAGCCTTCAATAGTTTGGAAAGATCATCGATCAATGCTCGAACACTTTCAATATAGCTGTGCCCGAGAAAGGTATCATCAACACCGGAAGCGTCAATTGTATCCAGCCCAGGGGCTGTAGTTATAGGTGGAATTAGGCCAGCACGGTCAAATTTATGCACAAGTTTCGACAGCCAGACAGCTTTGTCCTGCGGTGAAGCGTAAAGTGTTTTGTTGCTACCAACAGGTTCGATTTTTTTCAACGTTTGCATAAAAACACGAACGTCTACATCCGGTGCAGCAAAAACCAATTTGTCTACCGCTGATCCAGTGCCTCCGGTCATTCCTTGGGCTACTGCTTCTAAGGCGCGCAGCAGTGCGCGATTGCCCATGCTATGTGCCACCACGTGAAGGGTGGCTCCACTGGACAAAGCACATTGGTCGAGGTTACTAATGAATTTTGTTACAGCGTCATACGAAGCCTCAATTGTCGCTTCATCTGCCAGGTAATCATCAACGTCACCGCCTGCTGGCCAGCTGAAGAATATAGCTGGGCGAATACGCAAGTCGTAAGATAATTGTGCTGTTCGCAAGGCCGCCTGATTAAATGTCACATTGTAGCCATGGAGAAAAAATAGAGCCTCCCGTGTTTTCTCTCCTTCACTTGGCTCAGCCATCACCTTGGCTAACTTGATCCAGAAATCATTTTCTGGAATTGATTCAATTGATACAATAGTCAAACGATCATCGCCTTTCACGAGGCGCACCCACCATGAAGAACCGAGTGACCCCGGCACATGCCCCTTTGGTATGTTCACTACACAACGGCCCACTGTTGTCGTTTTATTCCATTCACTACCAAACCCTTTCGAAATGTCCTTTTCGTCAAGAGGCGTGCGGTTGGTTCCATACCATATCGGCACGTTTCGAGGGTCTTGGTGGAGATCTTTCTGTTCCTCAAGAACGGATAAATCAAAATCGACGTTACTTGTTGTTTCAACGTCACTGACTTTTGGTTTATATGGAACCGCACGTTTTGATCCCAAGATGTTAAAGGATTTTCGTGAGTCAACCGATTTGGCCGCACAAGGAAGCCTAGATTTTATTTTCCCATTTTTGCATGATAAGTTGAAATTTATCTTCTGGGAATCAAACGGTTCTTCTGCTGTATCCGAGAGATCCCAGACAATTTCTGGATCGGGCAATGCATGTCGTAAAATCACATCTCGAATCTTAGCAGGCTCGAAAACTGCGTCGAAGCTCCACTTGCCAAAACCGCCCTGCTCGTTAACCGCATCGACCCAAGTCTGCATGGCAGCTCGCTTGGCCTTATTTTGTTCGCTGTCCTGGCCCTTAATTTCCAGCACCAGAGTTTTACCATTGGCAAAACGAATCAGGTAGTCCGGGATAAAATTCCTCGAAGCACCCCGATACAAGTATCTAATCTTCAAATTCAAATGGTCATTCTTGGCCCAGGCCTGAACCTTTTCCTCCCTTTCACACAGGTCAGCCACCGCTTTTTCCCAGGTGCTGTCATACACCGCATGGCTGATCTGAGATTTTACGGCCGGGCAACATGGTTTGGTGGTAAACCAGGTCCGCATAACGCCGGTCGAACCAATGGGATATTCCTGGTCGAAGCACACCGCCAGTTTTTCCATGTTCTGCAAATGCACAAACCGGCTAACATGCCCCACCACAGTATCCATATTGAGAGCGATCAGGATTCGCCTACGAACCGGGTCCTGGTGCCATAGGCTGGGGATATGCAATTTCTTGCTGGTCAGGAACTCCTCAACAATCCCGATTAACTGCACCGCAAGATACTGTTTGGGGCCGGTGAAGGCATCGGCGCTCTGGAGATAGAGCTTGCGCGCAGCACGGAAAATAAGGTTTTGCAACCGAAATTCCCCGGCCGCTTTCTCAAGGTCGATTTCTTTGACCTTGGAAAGAATGGCATAGTTGGTCAGTGAGGGAGCAATCTCGGCATGGATCGGAGTCTGCATCGGGTCCAAGTTGAGTGGCTCGACCTTCTCCCAGTCAATTACCAGGGTCGGCCGCAGTACCGAATCCACCCGCAGCACGTTGGGCCAGCGAATTTCCAGGCTGTTTCGACCAGGCACCACCTCGATCTGGGTACTATGTTTGGGAGGCGGTGGCGCCTCCCCGCCTTCCCCCACATCCTGGAAGATGGAGAGCGGCACCCCGAAAATATTGACGTATTCAGGCGTGAATAGCCGCCCCGATTCGTCAAAGTCATGCGTCACCCGGCGCAGTCCCCGACCAATAACCTGCTCGCAGAGCAATTGGCTGGTAAAGGCCCGCAATCCCATGATGTGTGTTACATTGGCTGCATCCCACCCCTCCGAGAGCATGGCGACGGAAATCACATTCTGTAACAGTTGACCAGGCTTGTCACGTTTACCCACGGTATCGACAATGGCCCGTAGTTGCTCCTCCTGCTTGGTCTTCAGCAGCTCTTCGGCCTTATCGTGTGGCATACCCGAGGCTCGGATGATCTTCTCCAGCCGCTCGGCGTAGTCCTTGTCGCGGGATACGGATTCGCCCCGCTCTGCTTTTTCCAGTACCTTCGAGTCCACTCGCAGGGTTTGGTCCGGCGCCTGGGTTTCCGAAATCAGACAATCGCCACTGTTAAAGAAATGCTCGATCCGGGCGGCGGTTTCCGTTCGGTTGCAAACGGTCAGCATCACCGGCGGTATTTTATGCCCAGCTTCCCTCCACTTTCTGGCATTATCCAGCCAATCGAAAGCAAGAAGCGCGTAAGCCTTTTGGACCAAATCCGGTAATGGTTCGAAGGCCTCAGCCTTGCGGTTGATGTCCTCCCGAACCTCGGCTTCGTTGTAAAGGTGATAGAGTTTGGATCGGTAGGTCTTGGCGTTGGCCAGCGCATCATCGCGAACCACCACCCGGGGCGTCTTGACCAAGCCGGCCTCGATGGCATCATTTAAACCAAAATCGGAGATAATCCATTCGAACAACCCCTTCTCTGTCGAGGTTTTCCCGGTCGGGGCAAAGGGAGTAGCGGTCAGGTCGAAACAGCGCCTGATACGCCTGGTTTTATGGATACGGTCCAACCCTTCGATCCACCGGGTGGCCTCGTCCAGGTCGATACCCAACTCTTCGGCCTCTTTCTTACTCACCTTCAACTCGGCCCGTTGCCGATAGGCGTGATGCGCCTCGTCGTTGATGATGATCAAATCCTTGTAACCAGCCAGCTTGCCCAGCACCCGCCGGGTAAAGGCCTCGTCGCTTTCTGCGCCCTTTTTCACCACCGAACGGCCCACTTCCTTGAGCGGCATCAGGGTATGCCAGTTCTCCACCAACAATGCGGCCTGGTTGATCTTCTGGCGCATGGCCTCGTTGGGACAAAGGCGGAAGTCATCATAGACGTTCTTCTCATGGCCTGGATAAAGCTCCTGCAGCCGCTCCTTCACGGTCAATCCCGGCGCCACCACGAAGATCGCCGCAGAAAACTCCTTGCGCTTGGGATAGGTCAACGCGTTCAAGACCTGCCAGGTGATGATCAGCCCCATCAGAGTTGTTTTGCCAGTCCCGGTGGCCATCTTGTTGCAGATGCGCTCCCAGGGACCACCATCACCAGGCAGAAAGATACCTTGCTTGAACTCGGCCGTTCCTTCTACCCACCAGATCAGGCTTTCGATGGCTTCGAGCTGACAGAAATAAAAGGGAAATTGGCGGGCCTCATTATCGCGCCAATGTTCCAGGAGTCTTCTGGTGATACTGGTCACGCCGGGATAGCCAGCCTCTCGCCATTCATCGACCCGTTCCCGAATACGATTGACCAAATCCAGCGTCTCGGTGCGCCGAGTATTATGCCGGGTATCGAAAATCTCGTAGCCGGCGGGGCGTCGCCCTTCCTTGATGCTGACAGTCCGACCGTTCTGGTCCTGCTCCCAGTGCTGGAGGGGCATCTCATACGGGGGATTGATAATTAGTGATTGAGGATTACTGGTCATTAGTTTTTCCTCAATCCAGATCAATTACTTTCAAGGATTCAATGCCCCGGTCGTCGACGATCTTCACGGCGATGCGACGGTTGTCTCCGGCCGGGAAGGGCAGTGATTTGGTACCGTGGAACTTGTCCAGCACCTCCTCGTTCAGCTCGGCGCGAATGTCCTTTTTCAACTTGTACCAACCTTCTTTGCCGCCAGCCATGGGAAAAAATACTTGCCTGGGGAAAAGTGAACGGTCGTCGTAGTCGGTGTCCAGCGCCCACATGGCGATTTGTTTCTTACCGCCGGACTTCAGCTCGCCGCTCTTGGTGTCGAAGTAGTCGAAGCCGTGCACCTCCACTTGGTAGAGATCGTCCTTGACCTTCAGCACCTCCACGTCCGGCTGGCCCATCAACCAAAATGACTGGTTGTGGGGGCTCGGCCTTCTTGAGATCTGTGGTCAGGAGATCGGTGTTCATCTGCACCTTCAGCGCGGTAATGCCTTTGATGTTGTCGATGTCTTTGGCCGCCTCCGGATCAAAAATAAAGGCGCAGAAAACCAGCATCTTCGGCAGCGGAAAGAGTTCACCCGCCTCGCGCATCGCGATCTCCACCTGCCGTTGTTCCAGGGCGGCGTGTTCCGGACCGAAGGAGACCGCGACCCGCTCACCGCTGTCGGCCACGGTGCCCACCGCATGGATATACCGGGAACCAGGAAGTGTCTCTATTTCGGCCAACTTCAACATCTGGCCGCCCTTGCCGCGAATGCCGGTTTTGAAAAGTTCATCGCGCCACTGGCCCTGACGGGAAGTCTCGCCGGAGCGGGCCACGGCCAAGTCTGCGTCGGCGGGCTGCTCGGCCTCATCAAGAGCCAGCACCGAGGGAAAGGGCACTGCCTCCACTGTAAATGGTCCAGTGATCCGCAGCTTGGTCTTGGAAATCTGGGGTTGGTCGTAGAGGATTTCCTGGTCTGCATGGGCTACGATGGATTCGTCCATCTTCTTCTGCATGGCCTGGCGGGATGCATGAAAGGCGGCGAAGGGGCGTGTAGCCGCCGCCGGCCAATCCTCAGGAAAATCGAAAGGCACCTCCCATTCCTTCAATTCACCGGCACTTCCGCGTAAGCGGGAATCCAGTTTTTGGTTCAACTCTCCCAACGCCTTTTTAATTGCCGGATGCATGCGCTCATAAATCTCGTCAATCTCCGAATTGTTGGCGATAGACTTGAGCATGATATGCGGCACGGTCTTATAGATAAAGGCGCCCTTCAAGCCCTCATTGGGATACTTCAAGTCATAATAGTCAAAGCTCGCGGTCATCAGCCGCTGCTTAGCAAGTGTCACCGCGACTCTTGAGGTATCGCAAGTGATCCAGCGTCGTCCCCACTTCTCGGCAACAAAGGCGGTAGTGCCGGAACCACATGTTGGATCCAAAACAAGGTCGCCTGGATCGGAGGTCATCAAGAGGCAACGCTCTATCGCTTCAGCTGCAGTTTGAACAACATAAATTTTCTTGCCTGTAAAGCCGCGCTCTCCCATCCCAAGCCAAATATTTGCTCTAGGGGTCTGCCCAAAATCCTTTAACATCATTCGATATTCTATTCGATTCCCGATCTGTATAATTCGATTCGAATTTAAAAGCCGACGCCTACCCTCTTCATTAGTTTTCCAATGATTGTTCGGTGGTAGTTTCCATTCTTTATCAAAACAAAAAAAAGGCTTACTACCTTCCTCAGTTGCACCATCTGACAGCAATGGTGTCCCATCGAAAACTTCAAGATGCTCTGGGATTGTTTCGGGATCAGACTTTTCCTCTGCGGTCATTGAACGCCATTGCATTGAATGTTCATCGAAGAGGAGAGTATAACCTGTGGCCCCTTTCTCGCCCGCACTCTTAGGGCTTGTTAGCTGGTGATATTTAGCGTGAGGCTTGTTTTTTGAATACCAAACAATGTAATCACATATTGAAGGTAAGAAGTTTGATGGTTGCAGACCGGTCTTGTCAAAGGCTATTAATCCTGCAAAATTCTTAGGACCAAAAATCTCATCAAGTATATTCCGAATTAGATGCAAATTCTCATCTGAAATCTGCACAAACACGCTGCCTGACTCGCTTAACAACTCCTTGGCCAGCAAGAGCCGGTCCCGCAGATAGGTCAGATAGGAGTGAATTCCCAATTCCCAGGTATCCCGGAAGGCCTTGATCATCTCCGGTTCCTGAGTCAGATCCTGGTCAGTGCGGTCCTTCACGTCACGCTTGTTGACAAAGGGTTGGAAGTTGGAGCCGTACTTGATGCCGTAAGGCGGGTCGATATAGATCATCTGCACCTGCCCAGCCATGGATTCCTTCTGTAAGAGCGAGTTCATTACCAGCAGTGAATCACCGGCGATCAGCCGGTTGGCCCAATCCCGCTCGTGCTTGTAGAAATCAATGGCCTCACGGAGCGGCAAGTTTTCAAAGGGGGCTGAGAAAAGGCCGAGCTGAAAGGCGGGATTACTGGCCTTGCCCTTGCCGCCCTTGATCCCTTTCTGAATGGCGGCCAAGATGGTAGCCGGGTCAATGCGCTCGTGAACGTGAAGTGAGACCGTATCCACCTCAAAACTCGTTCGCTCTGCCTTGCCGCTCCAGTTGAGATACGGTGCCTGCAACCGTTTGAGCTGTCCCAGGGCATCACGCATCACAGCCTGATCACCGGAGGCCAAGGCGTCGTCAATCAGTTTTTCGACCTGCGCCCGGCCGACATCGAACTGCAACGCCGGGTCCAGATGTGGGTCATAAGCCCAAGAGGTGTGACTTTCCTCCCCATCGCTGGTTGTATCGACCATGCCGACATGGGGGTTGTTCTTACGTTTGTCCTGATGCCGGTAACTGATCACTTGTCCGGCCTCATCCGCTTTCTTCCGAGGTGTTCTAGGTTTATCGCCAGTTTTTTGGGTCCTGGCTGATTTTGGTTCAGGTCGTTCCGGCATAGTTAAACCGAATTTTTTTATATCAGAGGCAATAGTCGTTCCTTCTCCGACACGCAGTACCGAGCCACCACGACCTTTTCCTGCGGCAAGCACACCTTCAGCAATCAAACTATCCCGCACCCGCCAGTAATCTTCTTCGCCTATGCTGAACTCAGCGGCCTTGATAAGGTTATCCAGCAGTGCCTTGTTTCCAATGCTTTTACCTTCGATAGGAACAACCTGAAGAATCAACTCGCGCAACTGACGATCATGGTTTGCCATCATTAGCCCTCTGTAACTTTGCAGCTCGATAGTCATGTCGCAAGTCAATAGAACTCACAACATGTTGTTATTTATTTCCCTTTTTGTGTGCGATACGAAAGCAGTTCCACGGTGCGACAGCGTTGTTCCACTTGGTGAGCAACCCGCTGAATTAGTTCGTCAGACAAAACCCGTTCGCCTCTTGGCCTGGCAAGAAAACCAGGATTCTTGGAGTTGAACACCACCATATCACGACCCTGGCGGTCTATAAACCAACCAGGCAAGGCCAAGGCTGGTTGTACTGAGATTGAATGCCCGACTGCACTTTTCAACCAATTTGCTAACCATTGAGCCTGGCGCTTCGCCTGAGCAATAGGTTCGGTTTCGGTCCAACCGGGGAATCGCAAGGCCTTGCCATCATAAACCACCCGCACATCTTCAGTCCCTCGGCCCTTATCCGGCTTGGCTCTGCCTTTTGTTTCCACAGCATAGACTCCAGCCGGACCGATAATAATATGGTCGATATTGAAATTTTCAGCAGGGAAATCGTGATATACGCGGCAACCGACCAGCATAAGCTGGTTTAGTTCCTGTCCGACAGCCAACTCACATTCCAGCCCCAACCGCAGAGATTGCCGTTTTCGCATTGTTCGCACTATTTGAACCGCCATGAAAAATGTAAGGCCAACAATTGCGAGCCAATGAACAGATGCTGCTATCGAACTGTTTGTGCTGGAATCTAAATGGCTTTGGGGAAGAAACTGTAACCAAATGATAAGAGGACCGAAAACGAGGCAAAGAAGATAGAAAATTTGATCAAGGTTTAGGTCATCAAGTTTTTCACGTAAAGATTCCCCTGGATTACGCAGCAGATCGCTGGTCAAAGGATTTCGTCGTCCCCGGCGGTGTAATTTCCTTGTAATGGCAAGCAACCCAATAGCAAAGGCAAAGAAAAGAAACATAATCAATACAGGAACAAAAAAAATTAAAAGATCGGACATGTCACCCACCCCGGAAAACCTGAATATTTCAAGCAAGATAGATCAGTTATATCGGGGTGGATTAGCACTGTCAAATAGATTGAGCAAAAGAAAGCGATCGGGCACGGCTTACCTGTGGCAAGCATGAGCTGGCATGATGGAACAACAGAAAAGGAGCTTAACCCATACTCCACAAAATTATGGAGGGATAAGTACAGCATTGAATGCCTCTTTCGACACTTTAATGCCGTGATTCAATGCAGATAGCTAATTGGTGGTGGCGATGTGGAACCTTGAACCCCTTCCAGCTATCGATAACACTCTGAAATTACAAAGAAAAAGCCTCCGACTTTGTACAAGCATTTGTGCAAGTACTCAAACCGGAGGCTTTTATATGATGCAAGGCATTGATATTATTCAATGCCTAACTTACAAATGGTGGCGATGCAGGGACTTGAACCCCGGACACTACGGATATGAGCCGTATGCTCTAACCAACTGAGCTACATCGCCGTGCAAAAGAAAGTCCTTATATTCAAGATTTTGCGGCAATTGTCAACCACAAAAAAGCCCCCGGTGTTTCCGCAGGCGAAAAATCCGGGGGCTCCTTGCAGTACAAAGGAAACAGCGCGGGGCAGCTCTTACATCATGCCGCCCATGCCGCCCATGCCACCCATGCCGCCCATGCCGCCAGGCATGCCGCCGCCAGCACCCTTGTCTTCCTCGGGATGCTCGGCAATCATGCACTCGGTGGTGAGCAGCAGGCCGGAAACGCTGGCTGCGTTCTGCAGGGCAAAACGGGTTACCTTGGCAGGATCGATGACCCCTGCCTCAAGCAGGTCTTCAAACTTCTCGGTATCGGCGTTGAAGCCCTTGAAGCCCTTCATGTTCTTGACATGCTCCACAATCACCGAGCCTTCGAGGCCGGCGTTGTTGGCGATCTGACGCACCGGCTCTTCAAGGGCGCGGGCCACGATCTGCTTGCCAAGCTCCATTTCCGGGGAGAGCTTGAGGTTCTTCAGGGCACCAAGGCAACGGAGATACGCAACGCCGCCGCCGGGGACAATACCCTCTTCCACCGCAGCGCGGGTGGCGTTCAGGGCGTCTTCAACCCGGGCCTTCTTCTCTTTCATCTCGATCTCGGTGGCTGCACCGACATTGATAACCGCTACGCCGCCGATCAACTTGGCCAGACGCTCCTGGAGCTTCTCGCGGTCGTAGTCGGAGGTGGAGGAGTCGATCTGGGCGCGGATCTGTTTGACCCGGGCCTCGAGGCTCTTCTTGTCGCCGGCGCCGTCCACGATGGTGGTGTTGTCCTTGTCCATGACAATGCGCTTGGCTGTGCCGAGATCATTGATGGTGACGTTCTCCAGCTTGATACCGAGGTCTTCGGTGATCACCTGGCCGCCGGTGAGGGTGGCGATGTCTTCCAGCATGGCCTTGCGGCGGTCGCCAAAGCCAGGGGCCTTGACGGCGGCGACGCTCAGGGTGCCGCGCAGCTTGTTGACCACCAGGGTGGCCAGGGCCTCGCCGTCCACGTCCTCGGCGATGATGCACAGGGGACGGCCCATCTTGGCGATCTGCTCAAGGATGGGGAGCAGGTCCTTCATGTTGCTGACCTTCTTCTCGTTGATCAGGATGAAGGGCTCTTCCAGGTTCACTTCCATCTTCTCGGCATCGGTGACAAAGTACGGAGAGAGGTAGCCGCGGTCAAACTGCATGCCCTCGACCACGTCCAGGGTGGTCTCCATGCCTTTGGCCTCTTCCACGGTGATAACGCCTTCCTTGCCGACCTTGTCCATGGCCTCGGCAATGATATTGCCGATGGTGGCGTCATTGTTGGCGGAGATGGTGCCGACCTGAGCGATCTCTTTCTGCTCCTTGGTGGGCTTGGCGATTTTCTTCAACTCGGCAACCACGGCCTCGACAGACTTGTCGATGCCGCGCTTGATGTCCATGGGGTTGTTGCCAGCGGCAACCAGCTTGGAGCCCTCGGCATAGATGGCCTGGGCCAGGATGGTGGCGGTGGTGGTGCCGTCGCCGGCCACGTCGGAGGTCTTGGAGGCAACCTCCTTGACCATCTGGGCGCCCATGTTCTCGAATTTGTCCTTTACCTCAATCTCCTTGGCAACGGAAACGCCGTCCTTGGTGATAACAGGCGCGCCGAAGGATTTCTCGATCAGCACATTGCGGCCCTTGGGGCCAAGGGTAACCTTCACGGCATTGGCCAGGGTGTTTACGCCATTTAGAATGGACTCACGGGCTTTCACGCCATACTTGATATCTTTTGCAGCCATGGTGACAATTCTCCTTTCCGTCTAATCACAAAAAATTACACAATCTGTCGGAGTAACGATTTAATAGAAGTACTATTATTTCCCTTCAAGAACCCCAAGAACATCGTCCTCACGCATGATGAGGTAGTCCTCGCCATCGATCTTGATCTCGTTGCCGCCATACTTGGAAAACAACACGCGGTCACCGGCCTTGAGCTCCATCTTGATCCGATCGCCCTTTTCGTTGAGGCGGCCATTGCCCACGGCGACAACCTTGCCCTCGGCGGGTTTTTCCTTGGCGCTGTCGGGGATAAAGAGCCCACCCTTGGTTTTCTGCTCTTCCTCCAGTCTTTTGACCAGGATGCGATCATTCAACGGACGAATTTTCATGTAATGCCTCCAGTTGTGTTTGGTAATGTATTGAGTATAACCACGAAACGAAACAGCGGGGCCATCAGGACCCATAAATGAAGCGGCAGGGAAGACCGCTTGCCGCGGCGCTTTCCTGCCTTGATGGCCACACAATATGTATCGGGCCTTAAAAAATCAAGAGCTGCCGCCTACTTTTTTTATCAAAAAATATCAAGCAATTACACCAAGATCATGGGCGCAACCACTTTTCTCCCGGCAAAAACTCAGAGCCGTATCACCCAGCCATAGGGGTCTTCCGTGGCCCCATACTGGATGGCCTGGATCTCGTCAAAAAGCCTCTGGGACAACGCGCCGGTTTCCCCGTTGCCGATCACGCAGTCGCGCCCCTTGTAATGCAGGGAGCCCACCGGCGAAATCACCGCCGCGGTGCCGGTGCCGAAAACCTCCTTGAGCGAGCCAGTCTCCTGGGCGGCCAAAACCTCGTCAATGGAAATTCTGCGCTCCACAACGTTGAGCCCCCAGCCCTTGGCCATCTGGATGACCGAATCACGGGTAACCCCGGGCAGGATGCTGCCGCCCAGCGGCGGAGTGATGATCTCGTCGCCGATGACAAAGAAGATGTTCATGGTGCCGACTTCCTCGATGTACCTCCGCTCAACGGCATCGAGCCAGAGCACCTGGGTAAACCCGGCTTCATGGGCCTCCACCGCCGCCATGATGCTGGCGGCGTAGTTGCCGGCCGCCTTGATGTGGCCAATTCCGCCGGGCACGGCGCGGACATACTTGTCGGTGACATAGATCTTAACCGGGCTGAAACCCTCTGGATAGTAGGCGCCAACCGGGCTCATGATGACAAAAAACAGGTATTGTTTTGCCGGACGTACGCCCAAGGCGGCCTCGGTGGCGATCATGGTGGGCCGGATATAGAGGGTCGCGCCCTTGGCAGCGGGGACCCAGTCCTGATCGAGCCGCAGCAGCTCCTTCAACGCGGCGAGCACCTCGTCCACCGGCAGTTGCGGCATACAGAGCCGCGCCGCCGAGGTGTTCATCCGTT
>JBAZCG010000078.1:0-15436 GCA_041671085.1 Desulfurivibrionaceae bacterium
CCCGTGCCCCTTGATGAAACAGAGCATCTCCTCATAGAATTCCAGGGGCTTGTCCGGGTGGAGCCCGCCCTGCAAAAGGATCTGGGTGCCGCCCAGCGCCTTGGTTTCCTCGATCTTTTCACCAAGCTCGGCAAAGGAGAGCACCGAGCCGGCCGGATCTTCCGGGGCCTTGAAAAACGCGCAGAATTTGCAGGCGGAGATGCAGATGTCGGTGTAGTTGATGTTGCGGTCTACCACATAGGTGACCATCGACTCCGGGTGTTTCCGCCTGCGCATGGCATTGGCCAAAAAGCCCAGATGAAAGAGATCACCATGCGCCAAAAGCGCCACGCCCTCGTCCGCCGTAATCCGCTGGCCCGCCAGAGACTTTTCCGTAATCCGTTTGAGGTCCATGGCGCTCAATACTCTTTAATGACGTTGTACAAGGTATCCCGTTCCACCGGACGCCTGCCCGCATCCCGGATCAACCGGATCAGCTCGGTATCGGCCATGGCCCCGCCGGCCTCACCGCCGGCCATGTGGGTGATCAGCTCCTCCTTGACCGTACCGTCCACATCGTCCGCGCCAAACGAAAGGGCGATCTGGGCCAGCTTGGGGCCGATCATCACCCAATAGGCCTTGATGTGCGGGAAGTTGTCGAGAAAACAGCGGGCCACCGCGATATTCGTGAGATCGTCAAGGCCGCTGGTCTTGGCCAGCTCGTGCAGCTCGGTGTTCTTGGGGTGGAAGGCCAGGGGGATGAAGGTGAGAAAGCCGCCGGTTTCATCCTGGGCCGCACGGAGGGCGGCAAGATGCTCGACCCGCTCCTCCATGGTTTCGATATGGCCGTAAAGCATGGTGGCGTTGCTTTTGAGCCCGATGCGATGGGCAGCCTTGGCCACCTCAAGCCACCCCTCGCCGGAGAGCTTTTTCTCGCAGGTCCGCTCTCTGATTCGGGGGCTGAACACCTCGGCCCCGCCGCCGGGGATGGAGCCCAGCCCGGCACCAACCAATTCCTTGAGGGTCTCAGTCAGGGATTTTCCGGCCAGGGTTGCCAGATGGGCGATCTCCACGCAGGTAAAGGCCTGGATATGGATCTCGGGCCGCACCTCCTTAATGCCGCGCAGCATGTCCAGATAATATTGATACGGGAGATCCTGGTGAATGCCGCCCACCACATGCACCTCGGTGATGGGCTCGGCAAGCCGCTCCCGCACCTTGGCCTTGACCTGCTCTACCGTCATCTCGTAGGCTTGGGGCGATTCCTTGTCCTTGCCGAAGGCGCAGAATTTGCAAAGATTGGTGCAGATGTTCGAATAGTTGATGTGCTGGTTGTAAATGAAATAGGCGCGGTTACCGTTGAGCCGCTCCCGCACCAGGTTGGCCATATAGCCGATTGCCAGAATATCGTTGCTTTTATACAGGCGAACCCCGTCTGCTGTACTGAGCCGCTCCCCGGCCTTGACCTTCTCCAGAATATCTCCAAGCCCTGCCGCAACCACCATCTGTTCCATTACTTATCTCCTATAGCTGAAGGTTGCAAGCCGGTGCGCAACACTGCAACCATACTATCAATTTCATCATGGAGCCGACCAACGGACATCCCGGCCAGCGCCAGCCCTCCATCGAGATACGGCTGGGCATATCCTTGCAGGAAGCGATCCAGCATCGCATCCAAAATAAAAACCACCTTCTGCGCCGGGATATCGCAGCGTAATACGCCCTGTCCCATGGCCCGGTCCGCAAGCGGCCCGAAATATTCCAGGGAAAAGAGGCGGACCCTAGCTACCAATTCCTCCCGGCGGGGCACATCCCGTTCGAACAACACCTTAAGATACACCTGAAAATATTCCGGGTGGTTGTCGATGAAGGCTATTCCTGCCAGCAATACCTGTCTGGCCACACCAAAAAAATCATCATCCTGGCCATTGCCCGCAACCGAGGCCTTGACATACCGTTTCACCTGCTGGGTAAAATGATCAAATACGTGCAGGAACAGGGCTTCCTTGTTGTCAAAATACTGGTAGAGCGAGCCCTTGGATATCCCCAACTGCTTGACGATGTTATTGAGGCTTGCCCGTTGGTAACCCTGCGCGGCAAACTCGGCAGCCGCCGCACGCACGATGTTGTCGCGCTTTTCAGGCGGCAGATTGACGAAGGTTTGTTTTGGCTGAGCAAGAAGGGTATCCATAATATGACCAGGCGGTCACATTATGAAAAATAGAAATTCTCTGCAAGATATTTTTAGGAGCCATTAAAAAATAACCTGTACAATTCAGGCCTTTCCTTTACGATTCCTTCCGCCGCTGGCGCTGCTGCCGTTTTGTCCATACGGAATGCCCAAGTTGTTTCTTAACAAGGGCTTGGAGGATCTCTGAAGTGTTGCGGGAGAACCTCCCCGAAAGAGAGAAATCAAAGATCTGTCGTTTTAACCCATTGCAGGATGGTGTTGATTCCTTCCGCCGTCGAAACCTTGGGGAAATAGCCAAGATCACGGTTGGCGTTCTCGATGGAGAACCAATGGGATTTAGCCAGTTGTACGGCAAGGAAGCGCGTCATACAGGGCTCCTGCTTAATCCGTGCAAAGGGGAAAGCGTTTTCCATGAACATCCCCATCAGGTAGGCCTTTTGAAAAGGGATACTTTCTTCGACAATAGGAATATCAAGCCGTCTGAAAAACTTATTGAGCCAGTTCCAGAGGTTGACCGGCTCACCCTGGGAAACAAAATAGGGCTTCCCTGCCCCAGAGGCGAGGCCATGCAGGTTTTGCGCCGCCAGAATAAAAGCATCCACAGCATTATCAATATAGGTAACATCAACGAGATTGTGGCCATCTCCAACCCGCTTCAACTGTCGGCATCTGGCTTGGCCGAGAAGGCGGGGGATAAGATTTGTGTCTCCCGGCCCCCAAACGAGGTGAGGACGCAAGGCTATGGTTTTCAGGGTGCCGGAGTTGGCCTCCAGGACCATTTGCTCGGCAAGAGCTTTGCTCCGGACGTAGTCACAGAGGAACTTCCTGGCGTAGGGAGTGCGTTCGTTTACCCCGCACAAATCGTCTTTCTGGTAAACAACCCCGGGCGTACTGGCATAAACAAGAGCCGTGATGTTATTTGCCTGACAGGCGGCTAAAACATTCTGGGTGCCGACGACATTGGTTCTGTAATAGTCATCTTTGTTCCCCGAAAGGCCGACCTTGGAGGCAAGGTGGAATACTGTGTCATACCCAACCAAGGAATTTTTCAAAAAATCCACATCACCGATATCACCGGAAAGAAAACGAACGCCAAGGGCGTCTGCTTCAGGGAAAGCCCCCCGTGCGAGCACGACTGTCTCAATGCCATCCTCCACAAGGCGATGGACCAGAGCCTTGCCGATAAAACCACTCCCGCCAAGCACTACAACACGCTGCATCCCCTGTCACCTTTTTGCAGAGATGAACACTGCCTCTACACGGCTCCCCCCCCTCTTGCAACACATAAGTTATAAGTTGATATACCTATTGCCCATAAAGTGCAAACAAAATAACGTATGGCAACTTGCTGTTTTTCTAGATTCTTTTCCAAAATATCGCAACCTATCTTAAATCAACAAAACCGCATCGCCACACTTTGTTTTTCCTGAGCATTGAGCCAAAAACTTCCATTTACAGGCCGGACAGATTCTCAAATCTCTCGATATCGTCTTCACCCAGATAACTGCCGGTCTGGACCTCGATGATCTCAAGGGGGATGGTCCCGGGATTTTCCAATCGGTGTCTTGCCCCAAGCTGGATATAGGTAGACTGATTTTCTGTTAAGATGATGGCCTGATCGCCATTGGTGATATGGGCCGTGCCTTTTACCACCACCCAGTGCTCTGCCCTGTGAAAATGCCGTTGTAGCGACAGGGCTGCTCCGGGATTCACCATGATCCGTTTTACCTGAAAGCGTTCCCCGCGATCTACGCACTCATAAAAACCCCAAGGACGGAACACCTTCTTATGCAACCGAAACTCCTCACGTTTCTCCAACTGTAAGCGTTTGACAATGCTTTTCACCTCCTGGGCCCGATCCTTTGCGGCCACCAGCAACGCGTCTTTGGTTTCGACAATGATATGATTACTGAGCCCGATTGCCGCGACAAGCCTGTCTCCAGCATGAATATAAGAATCTGTCACATCCTCGGCCAGAACTTTGCCGATGAAAATATTTCCTTTCGCGTCCTGATGGCCTATTTCCCACAGGGCTTCCCAGGAGCCCACATCACTCCAGGAACAATCCAAGGGTACGACCACCGCATCCCTGGTTCGCTCCATTACCGCATAGTCAACAGAGTTGGCGGGACTTGCAGAAAAAGCCGAGGAATCAAGCCGGATAAAATCCAGATCGTAAGTACGGGCGGCATAGGCCCGCACCACGCAATCGGCCATGACCGGTTCAAACTCCTTGAGTGTCGTCAGGAATCCCGCCGCCTGAAAAAGAAATATCCCGCTGTTCCAGAGATAGCCCTCGTCCAGATACTGTCGGGCTTTTTCTAAAGAGGGTTTTTCCACAAAACAATCCACCGCGTAAACAGGCGAACCCTCCCCGTTAAACACCCCCCCTTTTTTGATGTAGCCATATCCGGCATGCGGGCTCCGTGGGACAATACCAAAGGTGACATGATGCCCTTGCGCGGCGCAAGAAATTCCCCTGACCACGGCCTCGGCAAAATTTTCCTCGTTGCCGATGACATGGTCTGACGGCAAGACAAGGAGAATTGCCTCTTTGTCCTGCCGGATCGCCTCCAGGGCCGCGACGGCAACAGCCGGGGCCGTATCCCGCTCCACAGGTTCGATGATGATCGTCGCGGCACCACCAATGGCGCGGACCTGCTCGGCCACCAGGAACCGATGCTCTTCCATGCAGACTATGATAGGCGCGGCAACCCCCTTCAGGCCCAAAACCCGCAACAGCGTGTTCTGAAGCATGGTCTTGTCATTGACCAAGGGAAGAAGCTGCTTGGGAAGGCACTCCCGGGACAACGGCCATAATCGGGTGCCGGATCCTCCGGCAAGGATGACCGGAATAATCACCGAGGGTTCTCTCATCATGGAATTGGGCTCCCCTTCAAAAACTGATGGCTTAAGAAATGATTTTATCTTGTCTTTTTACTATGTTACGCTACTCAATGTCAAGAAAGCATCACATGGGCATTTTTGATTATACCTTGACCGCAGGCACGCCTTTGTGTAGTCCTAAATTAAGGAAAGCAACTCCGGATGAGGCACACACATGCGCGCATTTTCCAAAACCAATATCCATGCCATAGCCCCGGAAATCGTCCTTGAATTCCTGGCCCACACCCTCCCTTTTAACGAACTTGATGCGGACACGCTCAGAAATCTGACCACTAGCTGCATCATCGATTTTTTCCCAAAAGGTACGGTTATCTTCAGACAGGACCAAACCCAGGTCCAGCATTTTTATCTCATCCAGAAAGGCGGGGTCAAAATCTATCTCAAGGACGAAGACGGCACCGTAACCCTCAAGGATTTTCGCGGCGAAGGAGAATATTTCGGCGCCCTGCCCATAATCCAGGGGACCAACATGGCAAACCTCAACGTCGAGACCGTTGAGGACACCTTCTGTTTTCTCTTCCCAAAGGAGGCGTTTCTCAACCTCATCCAGTCATGCCCAAAGGTCACGCATTACTTTCTGCGTAGCATGTCCGAAAAACTCGTAAAAACCGCGTATGCTCAGCTACGGCAGCACAAAATGGCCCCGCGCACCGAAAATGCCCTTTTTCTTTTCTCAGCCCAGGTTGGCGACATTGTCAAGGGCGCCCCAAAAACTATTGCCGCGACGGACAGCGTCCAAATGGCCGCCGCCTGGATGACGGAGCTGCATATCGGCTCCCTACTGGTCCACGATCAGAAAAAAAAGATCATCGGCATCATAACCGACAGGGATCTGCGCACCAAAGTGGTCGCGGCCGGACTCGACTACCAAACCCCGGTGAGCCAGATCATGGCGACGCCCTTGCAAACCATTCCCTCCCATCAGGTATGTTTCGACGCCATGCTACAGATGATGCACCTCTCCATCCACCATCTGGCTGTGGAGCAACAGGGCACTATCACAGGAATGATCACCACCCACGACATCATGCTCCTGCAAGGCACCTCGCCCCTTTATCTGTTCCGGGAAATCGTGGCGCAACGGTCCATCGAGGGGCTCTACCCCCTGGCCAGAAAAATTCCGGCCGTCATCCGGACCCTCATCGAGGAAGGAGCCAAGGCCAACAACATCACCCGGATGATCACCGTACTCAACGACCACATCCTTGACCGATTACTCACCCTACTTGTCGAAGAACTCGGCCCCCCGCCCCTGCCCTTCTGCTGGCTGGTCATGGGCAGCGAAGGCCGGAGAGAACAAACCTTCATTACCGACCAGGATAACGCCCTGCTCTATGCCGAGCCTGAAAACGAAGCACAGGCCGAGCTGGCCGCAACATATTTCAAGACCCTGGGAGAAAAAGCGATCAAGCATCTGGTGGGTTGCGGATATCCTCCATGTCCTGGCAAGATCATGGCCTCCAACCAAAAATGGCGACAGCCGATCTCAGGCTGGCGCGGATACTTTGATCACTGGCTGCACAGGCCAGAACCGCTTGAGGTCATGCATTCCACCATCTTCTTTGACTTCCGGGCCGCATATGGCGACGCAATCCTAGCGGAAGGCCTCCGGCAATATCTGGTGCGCAACGTCCCACAGCAGGAGATTTTCCTGCTGCACCTTGCCCAAAATGCTCTGGAGGCGCGACCACCGCTCTCTTTTTTCCGCAACCTCATCGTGGAAAAGGACGGGGAACACAAAAACTCCCTTAATCTCAAGACAAAAGGCCTTGTACCTTTTGTCGATTTCGCCCGGCTCTTTGCCCTGAAACACGGAATCCCCGAAAACAACACCTTGGGGCGACTCCAGATTCTCCACGAAGACGGCCATCTTTCCCCTGAGCTGTACAACGAAACCGTAAAGGCCTATGAATTTCTCATGCAGATGCGCCTTATCCATCAACTGCGGATGATTGAGCAACAACAGCCCCCGGACAACCACATCAACCCTGCGGATCTTTCCGAACTTGAAAAACAAACCCTCAAGGAGGCTTTTGAAGTGGTCCGCCGCCTACAAAACCATATTCGGCTAGAATACCGGCTGGGCGAGGGGTAACGATGTCTTTTTTTTCCATTTCCGAACTGTTTCGGACCGCCCACCCGATATTCATCGAAAACAAACGCTACTTCAGAGCCCTCGACCAGTTCCAGCCGGTGGAGGAATATGATTTCGTGGTGTTAGATACCGAACTGACCGGGCTCCATGAGCGGCAGGATGAAATTGTTTCCATCGGTGCTGTACGTATCAAACGCATGCAAATCCTGGCCGGAGAAACCTTTTACGCCCAGGTGAAACCGGAAAAACCGCTCCCCAAAAATAGCACCCTTATCCACCGCATCACGCCGCAGCAATTGGAAGCTGCCCCGCCGCTTCACGAGGTGCTTCCCCGTTTCATCGACTATTGCGGCAAGGCCCTTCTGGTCGGACATTTTGTGGATTTGGATATCGCCTTTCTGAACCGGGCCTGTAAGCATCTCTTTGGTTCGCCTCTTCACAATCCCTGCGTTGACACCCTGCGGCTTGCCCAGATCCATATGGAACGCTTCGGAGTCCCGTATCGCAACAAGATCGACGGCGGCCATTCATACAACCTCACCGAACTCAGCCGCCAATACGGGTTGCCTACCTTCATTCCCCACGACGCCCTGCAGGATGCCCTACAAACCGCCTATCTCTTTCTTTTTCTGATCAAGAAATTTCAGGGGGAAGGGTACCGCACTCTGCGGGAAATCTTCCGGGCAGGTCAAGGTTCACGGTGGGCGCTGTAAATGCCCGAACACTTCCTGCTGTCAACAACGGCTCTTTGTTCCCTGGATGAAAAATGTCCAAAAAAGTTGACAGCCACCAGGGCTCAGGGTATTTATACCTAAATTTGCCATGGCGCACTCATGGCGCAAAAAAGAGTAACCTGCCGAAAACATTATTTTTTCAGGCATAAAATCCATCACCGCTGTCATACAATTAACCCAAGGAGGCCGCAATGCAAAAAGACGTCCACAGTCTGCTCGAATCGAGTGAATTCAAATCCCTCGTGGCAAAACGGGCAAAAATCTCCATACTGCTGACGATGCTGCTCTTCGTATCCTACTACGGTTTCGTTCTCCTGATCGGCTACAATAAGCCCTTTCTAGCCCAAAAACTCGACGAGGCAACGGCAACCACACTGGGGATTCCCTTGGCCGTAGGGGTCATCCTCGCCTCCTGGCTGCTCACCGTGATCTATGTTGTCTGGGCCAACGCCATCTACGACCCCGAGGTCAAAAGACTGCGGGCCAAGCTGTTCGGAAAATAAACACTATTTCCTTCCCTTTACCATCAGCCAAGGAGAGTTCACATGCCACCAGTAACCGAACAGGCGGCGGGCGCCATCCAGACCACACTGGGAACACCCACCCTGCCTGCCATTGTCTTCTTTTTGATCATCGTCGCCATCACCCTGGCGATCACCTATTGGGCCGCCAAACGCACCAAAACCACCAAAGAATTCTACGCCGCCGGTCGCAGCGTCAGCGCCTTTCAGAATGGCCTGGCCTTGTCGGGCGATTACATGTCCGCCGCCTCCTTCCTGGGCATCGCCGGGATGGTTGCCCTCAAGGGCTATGACGGCATGATCTACGCGGTGGGCTGGCTGGTAGGCTGGCCTGCTCTTATGTTCCTCATCGCCGAGCCCCTGCGAAACTTAGGCAAATTCACCTTTGCCGACGTGGTCGCCTTCCGGCTCAAGCAAACCCCGGTACGCATCGCCTCGGCCATCGGCGGTATCCTCACCGTGCTCTTCTACACCATCGCCCAAATGGTCGGCTCCGGCAGCCTGATCAAGCTGATGTTCGGCATTCCTTATGAGTACGCAGAGATCATGGTTGGCTGCATCATGCTGGCCTATGTGCTTTTCGGCGGCATGCTGGCCACCACCTGGGTACAAATCATCAAGGCGGTTATGCTGCTCTGCGGTGTCTCCGTAATGATGCTCATGGTGCTGGCCAAATTCAACTTCAACCCCGGCGACCTCTATGCCGCCGTGGCCACCCAGTATGGCCAGACGGCGCTGGAGCCGGGCGGTCTCATCACCAGCCCCATCGACGCGATTTCCCTCGGCCTGGCCCTGATGTTTGGTCTGCTTGGTTTGCCACACATCCTGCAACGCTTCTTCACCGTACCCGACGCCAAGGCCGCCCGGATCTCCGTACTCTTCGCCACCGGCTTCATCGGCTATTTCTACATCATCATCCCCATTGTCGGTTTTGGCGCCGCCGCCCTCATCGGCCGTGATGTCATCATCAATATCGACAAGGGCGGCAACATGGCTGCCCCGCTCCTGGCCGAATTCCTCGGCGGCACCCCCTTCCTGGGCTTCATCGCCGCGGTGGCCTTCGCCACCATTCTCGCAGTAGTGGCAGGACTCACCCTGGCTGCGGCATCCTCTTTTTCCCATGACATCTATGTGCATGTCATCAAGAAGGGCAATGCCACCGAACAGGAAGAGATGCGAGCCAGCAAAATCGCCACTCTGCTGTTCGGCATAGTCGCGGTTGGGCTGGGCATCCTCTTCAAGGGGCAGAACGTCGCCTTCATGGTGGGCCTGGCCTTTGCCATCGCCTGCAGCGCCAATTTTCCAGCCCTGATCCTGTCGATTTTCTGGAAGAAATTCACCACTGCCGGAGCGGTCTGGGCCATCCTGACCGGCGCGTTCCTGGCAGTGGGTCTCATCATTATCAGCCCTACGGTCTGGGTGGATATCTTCAAGAACCCCAAGGGCTCCGAGCTGTTTGCCTTGAAGAACCCGGCCATTGTCTCCATGACCGCCTCTTTCCTGGTCGGCTACGTCGTTTCCCTCCTGACCAAGGATGAAACCGCCGCACAGAAATTCGAGGACGAAAAACTCCGGACCTATCTCGGCGTCGGCGCCGAATAATTTTTCGACCGCCGGTTCCCGGTTTTTCCCGCATCACCCAAAAACGCGCAGGGCTTTCAGGCTCTGCGCGTTTTTGTTGTTTCAGGGTAGACATTTTCTGTTAAGATAATCTCGATCGCATCCTTAGAAAATTACCCCCAGCCCTGAGCACAAACCATGGCCGAAAAAGCCGAAATACTTGTTGTTGACGATGAACCCAGCATGCGGGAGTTTCTCTCAATTCTCTTGGACAAAAACGGGTATGCAACCCGTACTGCGGCAAGCGGAGCCGAAGCTCTCGCCCTCCTAAAACAGCGCCATTTTGACCTGATCATCTCGGACATCCGCATGCCGGATCTCAGCGGCCTCACCCTTCTTGAAAACATCAAACATCAGGACATCTCTATCCCGGTTGTGCTGATCACCGCTTATGCCTCCCCGGAAGATGCGGTCCTTGCCATGAAAAACGGCGCCTACGACTACGTTACTAAGCCGTTCAAGGTAGATGAGATCCTTTCGGTTATCACCACCGCTCTGGGAAGCAGGCAGGAAAAGACCCCAGCCAAGGACCGTGATTCTTTTGCTGGGATCATCGGCAACAGCCCAGAGATGCTCAAGATTTACGATCTGATCCAGCGCATCGGTCCTACCCATGCCAATGTACTCATTTATGGCGAATCCGGAACCGGCAAGGAACTGGTGGCGCAGGCCATTCACCAGCACAGCAAGGTGGCGGCAAATGCCTTTGTCCCCATCACCTGCAGCGCCATCCCCGAAAACCTCATCGAATCCGAGTTGTTCGGCCACGCCAAGGGCTCATTCACCGGGGCGATTGCCAACAAGACCGGGCTGTTCGAACTGGCCAACAATGGCAGCGCCTTTCTTGATGAAATCGGCGAACTCTCTCCGCTCATCCAAACCAAACTCCTGCGGGTCTTGCAAGAAAGGGAATTCAAAAAAGTCGGCGGCACAGAGACCATCAAGGTCAAAGTCCGGATCATTTCAGCCACCAACAAGAATCTGGAGGATGAGGTCATGGCCAGTCGTTTCCGGGAAGATCTTTTCTACCGTCTGGCGGTTGTCCCCATCCGCATGCCGCCGCTCCGTGAACGCAAGGGGGATGTGCCACTCCTAGTTGAACATTTCTTGAAAAAATACTCCACCCTCTTCGGCAAGGAGGTGCAGCAGGTCTCCTCCTATGCCATGAAGGTCCTGATGGACTATGATTTTCCTGGCAATGTCCGCGAACTGGAAAATATTGTCGAACGGGGAGTCGCCCTTGAATCTTCCAATATCATCCTGCCGGAAAGCCTCACCCTATCAGGACACCGGCCTGCTCGCTCCCTTGCCCCTGATCAACCTCAAGAAAATGACTCAAAGGCAATGGATGAAGTCGCCTTTGATCTCGGGCTTGAGCAGTACATCACCGACATTGAAAAAAGGCTGATCCAAACGGCCCTGGCCAGGACAAAGAATTCCAGAATGAAAGCAGCGGATCTTCTAAAAATGAGCTTCCGTTCCTTCCGTTACAAGGCGAAAAAATATAATATCTGAGGCCTGCCTAGGACACATTTGCCCGAAAAGACTGGAGCAGCTTTTTTTTACTGATCCCCGTTTTCCAAAAGGCCCTATGAAACTTTCCTCCCTCTGCCCGCATACCGGCTCGCCTGCCGCCAATGATCATCTCAAGAAACAGATCCAGTGGCTGCTGTTTTTTCGGGTGCTTTTTCTCTCCCTGATGCTGGGGATCAGCGTCCTGCTCCAGACAAAGACATCCTCCATTTTTCTACCCCCGTTACAATATCTTGCCTATTTCATTGCGGGGCTCTACCTGTTCACCATTCTCTCCGCCCTAGCTCTCAGGATGATCCAGTGCTATTCCCGTTTCGGTTACCTACAGATCACCCTAGACACCCTCCTGGTGACTCTCCTGATCTTTTCCACCGGGGGCAGTCAGTCTGTTTTCACTGTGGTGTATTTTTTCCCCATCGTCATGGGGGCATTCATGCTCTTTCGACGAGGCAGCCTGCTGTTTGCCGCACTGAGCACTCTGTTGTTTGGCGCCCTGCTCCTTGTAGAGTATGGCGGTTATGCTGCCCGCTTAGTCCCGACCTACCCCAACCAGCTGACAAACTTCCAACTACCGCTCCACTATTTCACCATTTACAGTCTCACTTTTTTCCTGGTTGCCATTTTAAGTTCCATGCTCTCGAGCCGATTACAGAAGGCAGAAGCGGAACTGTTCCAGACCGCGAGCGACTATGACCGGCTTTCCTTTCTGTACAAACAGATCTTTGATGACATCAATACCGGAATTATTACCGTTGACGCCAACCACCGGGTGACATCCTTCAACCGTGCAGCAGAACTCATAACAGGCTACAGACCCGACGAAATCCTGGGACAGGAACTTTCCCAAGGGTTTCCTGGTCTGGAAACGCCCCTGTTCGACGATGAGCGGCGGCACATGGCCGTCATCGCCCGCAAAAGCGGCGAAACAATCCCTGTGGGATATTCCTGCTCCAGGCTCAACACCCCGGACGACAAGGAAAACGGCTACGTGTTTACCCTGCAGGATCTCAGTCAGATAAAAAAGATGGAGGCCCAAGTGCAGCAGGCCGAAAAAATGGCGACCATCGGCGAAATGGCTGCAGGCATTGCCCATGAACTCAGGAATCCCCTGGCCGCTATCTCCGGGGCCGTGCAGCTGCTGGACAGAGAAACCTGGGCCAGTTCCGTCAACAAAAGACTGTTTGGCATTATCATGCGGG
The DNA here is from genome assembly GCA_041671085.1 of Desulfurivibrionaceae bacterium. Lineage (GTDB taxonomy): Bacteria > Desulfobacterota > Desulfobulbia > Desulfobulbales > Desulfurivibrionaceae > Thiovibrio. The sequence continues at coordinate 12,780 of JBAZCG010000078.1, forward strand.
AATCAGACCGACTTGATGCAACAATCCATGAATTTCTCCTCTTCTCTAAACCGATCAGCCCGGAAAAAAAATGGTTTTCCTTGCTGGCTCTGGCACGGGAGGCCATAGAAACCCTTGGGCAAGACACCGACTGGAACCCGGCCCTGACACTTGACCTGGAGATTCCACCCGATCTTGACTGCTGGGCCGACCCACAGTTGGTCAGACAGGTACTTCTCAACCTAATTGCAAACAGCGCCAATGCCTGCCGGAATAAGGAAGAAGGAAGGATACTGCTCCGAGCCGAGAAAAAACCCGAAGTCGCCATTGTCCTGGAAATCGTTGACAACGGCCACGGCATACCAGAAAGTATCCGGGGAAAAATATATGAACCTTTTTTTACAACCCGGGAAACAGGGACAGGTCTGGGCCTGGCCATTGTCCGTCAGATCGTGCACAGCCATGGCGGCGATATTTCCCTGCGCGATTACCAGCCACAGGGCACGATTTTTTCCGTCAGCCTGCCTCTACCGTAAAAAAACGGAGAAAAAAAAGACCTCCGACTCTTCATTCCCCACTTTTCTTTTTTGCATTTTCTCTATCGTAGCGCGGCAATTATGGAAAGGATGAGATAGACGATGAGCCAACCCGCCATGAACAGCAACGATCTCCGCCGTCCTGGGGTCTTTGTCCCCACGCAGAGTAGGGCGACAACCACGGTACTCGGGAAGATCACCCCGGCCCAAAAAGGCTCGATGTAGCGCAGCAGCTCCTGCAAACCGAGTAGAAACCATGGCCCCTGGATATGGAATAACCCGAGACGGGTCGGCTCCATGGGCGCGGCCAAACAGAGACTGAGCCCCACCGTGGCAAACAGCAACAGGCTATGCCGGCCAAAGCCAACCCGGTAGCGGCGCAGATGATCCCAACAACAGACCCCCCAGACAAGCCCAAGGCCAATGAGATGATTGGCATAGACCCGTTTCATCCCCTCAGCCTCGATGGCAAAAAGCAACGAGTTCAGCGGCGCTCCCAGGTAAGGAATAGACAGAGTGATATTTTCGGCAATGACGCCCGCAGCCTCCCCGGTTGCATCCGCTCGCAGGACATAGCCGGTAAAGAGCAGTAACAATGTGGCAGGAATAGAACCAATCAACAGGATCCATTTGCCAAAACGTAGCTGCTTATCGGCCTTTGCTAAAATAACCGCAGCCAGATGACACAGGGAAAAAAGAAAAAACAACTGACTGGAATAAAAATGGCAGGACCGGAAGAATTGGCCGAACGGCGCCAGTAACTCAAGGGAACTGACGGAAAAAAACGGCGTAGCAGCGTCGTACTGGAGGGCCACCACCACCCCGGACAACACAGAGAGATAGAGAGAGACCAGACTCAGCCCCCCCCATTTCGTCTCGATGATAAGCGTGCGGATGTTCATACCCTTAGAAGGTAACAAGGTATCCTTTTCCGTCCTTGCCATCCCGCACCGTCGCCACCTGAAAACGAGGAAGATTTTTTTTGGCTGGACCGCTGAGACGAATGCCTTCTTTGTTAAACCGGCTGTGATGACAGGGGCAGAGAAGGATGCCTTCCTTTTCCTGAAAGTTGAGTCGGCAGCCCAGGTGAGTGCATTTCCGCGACACGGCCCAAGGCCCACCTTGTCCGATAAAGAGAACAAAATCATGCTCCAGAAAAAATCCGCCCACCGGCACGATCTTATCAACTTTCACAGTGCGTAGCTGTTTGGGAGTGCGGTAACCAAGAAAGCGAAAAAAAGGATACAAAAGCAGAATGCCTGCGGCCCAGCGTAGCCACGACCAGGAACCAGCCAAAAATATTCGCCGGGTCAACGGTTCCCATTTTCGCTCCGCATCAGCCATTACAGAAAAACACTCTTCCCGGTCGCAAGGCTGAGGAGGGTATAGGCTCCCACGCGGACACAGTTGCGTTTCTGGCAATCATGGTTGCAGGTACCGCGCCCGCAATTTTTCACAGACATGATCCGGCACCAGACCGCTCACATCCCCGCCATGTCTGGCTGCGTCCTTGATGATGCTGGAACTGATAAAAATCCAACGAAATCCGGTCATCAGGAAAACCGTTTCCACCTCTCGCTCAATCCGGCGGTTCATCAAGGCCAGCTGGAACTCATAATCAAAATCCGACACGGCCCGCAGGCCGCGGATGATCGCCTTGGCGCCACGTTTATAGGCGAAATCCACTAAAAGCCCGGAAACATCCTCAACCGTAATCCGGGTTTCTTCGCCGGGAATACAGTCCTGAATCATCTTGCGTCTCTCATTCAGAGAAAAAAGCGGCTGTTTGGCGGGATTGCTGGCAACGGCGATGATGACCCGGTCAAACAGATGCAGCCCCCGGTGAACGATATCGAGATGCCCGTTGGTTATGGGATCAAAGGTGCCTGGATACACGGCGATTGATTCGGATGTATTTTCAGAGACAAACGGCTCGTAGTCAGTCATTGCACCCTGCCTTAAGTATGCTGGTAGAGCCAGAAACCGGCCTCTCCGTAGCGGCGTTGGTCAAAACAGACAAGCGGCCCCAAGGTTTGTGGATATTGCGCTTCCGCCGCATCTTCGAGAACAACAATGGCCTTGAGAGCAAGAAAATTTCCGCCCGCCAAAAACTCAAGTACGCATCGGGCAAGCTTGCCTCCA
>JBAZCG010000079.1:0-15178 GCA_041671085.1 Desulfurivibrionaceae bacterium
CTGTATCTCCATCTCAAGGGAGATTACAGTTTGCCGGAATATGATCGACCGGCAAAAAAAAGAGCTCACCCAGTTCGAGAAGCAATACGGTTTTTCCACGGAACAGCTGCTCGCCGGGGAAAGATCGGAAATCGGGGGGGCAGCGCGGGATCTGGAGGCGTGGCGCAATGGCTATCAGGGGTTGCTTGCCTGGCAGCAACGGTTGCGGGAGTATGAAGAGGCATACAATGCCCTGAGGCGTTAAGACACAGGGCATTGGCGGCAACAAAAAAAGAATGTAAATATGGCGGACTTCAGGCTTGGCCTAAAGTCCGCCATATTGTTTAATGGCCGCCGGGAAAGAGCAGCTGGCTCAGAAAGTAGAACATCACCAGAAGCCCGACCCCAAGGCAAATACTCCATTTGACGAGTGCTACTTCCGCAGGCAGGATCGGCTCGTATTCCATTTTTTTCATCTCATCGGCAATCTTTGATTTTTCGTCAGTCATGTGCGCTCTCCATTAAAGAATTGGTGGTTTGACCCCGTGGAAGAACAACCACGAAATAGCGAGGCCGACCCAGATGATAAAGCCGAACAGGGAGATGCAATACACGGCGGCGAGCTTGCCGATCCCCTCCTGTGCCAGCTTCTTGAAGTTTGAGACCACCCCGATGGTGAAGAAACAGAGGAGAAAGAATATCTTCCTGAACACATCGCCTTGATCCGTTGCCGCTTTGGCTTTGGAGATCAGCTTGTTGGGCTCCTTGGTCGAATCCTTCAGCTCTTTTTCCCGTGCTTTGGCCCCTTGCAGGGTGGTCTGCAAGGAGGCGACAGACGCCGGATCCTTGCCGGCACCGATCTGTTTTTCCAGCGAGGTGATCTGCACCTTCACATCCGTAAGCTCATGTTCCGCCGGGGCAATCGCCTTGACCGCCGGCCAGCAAATGACCAGCAGAATAATAAAGGTGAGAATATAGCCGAGGACGAATTTCGGGAAACGGTTCCAGATCTCGATGAGGCGCACCTTCTGCCCGGGTTTGCATTCGATCTTGGCGCACCAAATGTAGGCAAGGATCACCGCCCAGACGCCGATGAAGATATCGATGAACATCTTCACCGTGGTGGCGGTCATGGTGATCCAGCCCTCGGCGTAGTTGATGCCTTCCATGTCCATGGCCTGCGCTCGGATCAATGCGTCGGTCACCGCGCCGCTCGCTATGGCCCCGCCGTCGGACTTGACGGCCAGCCCCATCCAGGCTCCGGCCACCAGCGGTTCCTGCCAGAGGAAAAGCTTGGCCGCAAACGGGAGAATGACCATTTCCACGGCCACGAAGATTACCACCAGTGAGGAAACCATGATCGGAATAACCGGACGGGCGCGGATGGCCCCGCCGGTGGCAATGGCCGCGGAAACCCCGCAGATGGAGATGCCAGAGGCAAGGGGCGCCGACCACTCACGGCTGAACTTGAAGTATCTGCGCGAAATCCAGTACACGGTTGCCCAGTAGATCAGATAGGCCTCGACAATGGCGCAGAAGCCCCGGAACATGATGTTGCTCGCCAAACCGAAAGACTGAGCGGCCTTTACCCCGAGCCCCGCGCCCATGATGACGATGGCGGTTTTGATATACAGCTCGGGTCTGGCCGCTTCCTTCATGGCCGAAGCCAGGCCGGGAAAGAGATTGCCGACCATGAGCCCGGCAATCAAGGCGATGATGAAGCCGAACTCGCCGGTCATGCTGAGCGTCCAGTTGATGCCGAATTTCGCCATTTCGTTCTTGGTCGCGGCGATATTGGCAAAATGCCCCAAGAGCCAACAGAGATAACTGAGCCAGAAAATCAGGGTGAAACCGAGGGCGAATTTTTTAAAATCCGCCCCGATCATCGTTGAGCCTAACCCCATGATCACCAGCATCACAATATAGGTGAGGAACAACGACGCCATGGGCGAAAGGCCCTTTTGTTCATAGGTCTGCCCCACCGCGAGGGTGGAGGTATCGGTTTTTACGGTGATGCCGACCTCTTTCCCGTCGGCTTTTTTGAGCGTTACCTTGGCGCCGTCGATTTTGGTGATTTCGCCCTTGACGGTCTGATAGGCGATGGATACGGGCTTGGTGGATTTAGTAATGTCGTTCCAGACGCTGGTCGAGGCGCCCCAGCCCAGGATGTTGGTCCCTTGAAACGCTCCCAGGGAAAGCATGAAAATAAACAGGCCCAGCCAGAGCGAAAGCCAATCTTCGCTCAGCCAGCCCTTTTTCCCCTCGGTTTTGCAGGTTTCTTCCGAATCGCAATGCCCCTCTGTCAGTTTGTCTTCATCAATTTTTTTCTCGACCATATCTCCTCCTTTTTTTGACCATGCACACGGTGACCAGCGAGAGCGGGAAGCGGATACTTCACGCCACAATTTTCGGGATGGCCATACAGTTATCCAACAGCCAAGCCTGATATCCTGCGGATGCCCTTTTCCTCCTCCAGGTGAATGTGGTTGTGACTTTCAATGGGTTGCCTGCCGATTCGACTTGCAAGGAGGGTGCCGTGTGGCATGGAAGATATGGCTAAAAATAAAACAAGCCTGAAAACAGCAGGTTAATGGCATAGGTCTGTTTTGGTTTTGGCGAAGAAGCGGGAAATGTTCCCGCAAACTGCATCTTTTGGTATCCAGTGATGCCTTTAGTTGACACCTGGCATGGTTGTATGATTACATGAAATCATGCCGACAACAGGTTATTGAAAAAACCTTCCGGGCAACACCGAGGATAAAAAAATGGCGCTTGGCAAGAAATCAAAGGAAATGCTGAGTAACATCAAGCCACCGGGGGCGCAGAGGAAATTTCTCATCGGCCTTGCCTTCATCCTTTTTCTTTTCTGCCTTTTTTGGTCCGCCATTATTTATGGGCAGCAGAAAAAACGGTTGCAGGAGGAGGCTCTGCACAAGGCCGAGCTGGTTATGGCGGCGGTGGACGCCAATCGCGCTTATGTTCAGGAAATTTTGCGGCCCAGGATGTATGCCATGCTTGGCCAGGACAGTTTTGTCATTGAGGCCATGTCCGCTTCCTACGTTAGCCGCGTGGTTATGGAAAAATTCAGGGAAGACCTGCCTGATATTTCCTACCGTCGGGTCGCGATCAATGCCAAGAACCCGGAATTTGAGGCAAACCAACGGGAAAAGGAGATGATCCGCTATTTCAACGATCATCCCCAGGCCGAATCCTGGCAAGGAATCCGTACGGTTGCCGGGGAGCAGTATTTCGTGAAATTCAGCCCGGTTCGCTACGATGAAACCTGCCTTCACTGCCATGGCAGGCCGGAGGATGCGCCGGGAAGCCTTGTCGAAACCTATGGCCGGACAGGGGGGTTTTTTAAGAAGACGGATCAGGTTAGCAGCGTGGTCAGTGTCGGTATCCCCGTGGGAGAAGGGTTGCGACGCATCGGCGAATTTGCCTTTTCCGTGTTCAGCACCGTGTTCCTCTCCTTTTTCTTCCTGTACGCCATCATTGCCTTTTTTTTCAACCGGCTCATCATCCAAAATATCCGGGCGCTGCTGGATATTTTTCGCCTGAACCTCACCGACCAGAAAGGCGAACAGCTCTTTCGTCAAGCCCGGAGCCTGGATGAAATCGGGGAGCTGAATGCGACCGCCACCCTCATTGCCAGGCATTTGGCTGAAAACCGCCTCCAACTCACCGATTACGCCGAAAACCTTGAGGGAAAGGTCGAGGAAAGAACCAAGGCGCTGCAAGAGTCCCAGGATCAGTTGCACCGGCAGATGCAGGAACGGAACCGGGAACTCCAGACCTTGAACATCATCGCCGAACTCATCACTCAGGCCGTGGATCTCCGCTCCATTCTGCCCAAGGTCTTACGGCAAACCCTGGAGGTGATCCCGGCACAAGGCGCGGGGATTTACCTGTTCCGCCCGGACCGTCAGGGACTTTCCCTCCAGTGTCAGGATAACGCCCCGGAACTTGCCGAGTTCCTTTCCTGCGATATGATTCCCCACCAGATTCTTTCGGATCCGGAGGGCACGCCCGCTCCCTCGACGATCTGTGAAACAGCCTGTGGCGAACTGAACTTTTTCAACTCCGATTCCGCCAGGGGAAAATGTCTCAATATCCCGCTCTGCTGCCGGAACAGGATTCTCGGGATCATGGCCTTTACCGGCTATGACGTGGGCGAGATTGACCCCAGGCACCGGGAGCTTCTGCTCTCCATCGGCCGCCAGGTGGGCGTGACCATGGAAAGCTTGCAGAATATGGCAAGCCTCATGCAGAGCAAGGAGCTTCTTCAATCGGTGTTCGATGCCATCGTCGACCTGGTCGTGCTTGTTTCGCCGGATGGTTTTCTCCGCATGGTGAACAAGGCTTTTCTGGCCAGATATGATTTTGATCCGGATACGGTCCTCAACCATCACATTGAGGAATTGGCCGCGCTGCAGCCGGTCCCTTTCGCGCTTTTTAGCCACATTTCCCAGATCAAGCTGCTGGAACCGGCTTCCGATTTCAGTAAGCTCCCCAACGGTCAGCTTTTTGAGACCCATTTTTACCCGGCTTTTGATGATCTCGGCGAGCTGAAAAACATTGTCTGTTATGCCAAGGACGTCACCCAGCAAAAACAGGTGGAACACCGGATGCAGCAGACGGAAAAGCTTGTCGCCCTCGGGCAGCTGGCAGCCGGAGTTGCCCATGAAATCAACAATCCCTTGGGAATCATTCTCTGCTACACCGATTTACTGAAGGAGGATTTGACCAGCTTGCCGGACAAGGTCGAAGACCTGGGTATCATCGAAAAGCATGTAAAAAACTGCCAGCGCATCGTCCGCGACCTGCTCAGCTTTGCCCGGAACCAAGAGACAACCCGGGCGCCAGGCTCCCTCAATGCCGCCATCGAACAGGTGGTTTCCATGGTTTCCAGTCAACTGGCCAAGCAGGGCATAACCGTAGCGCAGAACCTGGACCCCGACATCCCGCTCCTTGAAATGGACACGGAAAAAATGAAGCAGGTTTTCATGAACCTTTTTATCAACGCCGCCCAAGCCATCGGCGAGAGCGGGGAGATCGGCATTGAATCCAGCTGGCTGCGGGACAAGGGCCAGGTGAAGGTCGTAGTGCGGGATACCGGTTCGGGCATTGCCCCGGAGATTCAGGACAAAATCTTTGAGCCGTTTTTTACCACCAAGGGACCGAGGGACGGCACCGGCCTCGGGTTGTCGCTCAGTTACGGGATCATCCGTGACCATGGCGGGGAAATTTATGTGCAGAGCAAGCCGGGCAAGGGCGCGGCCTTTACCATTATTCTGCCGCTCCAGGGCGCATAATAAAGAAGATGACGGGAGAGAGAGCACATGGCGGTTGACCGGTTGTTGATCGTGGATGACGAAGAGGACATGCTCACTGGCTTGCAAAGAACCATTGAGCGCAATATCCCGGGATTGGAGGTGGTCACCTCCACCCGGGCCGGCGAGGCCCTGCGTCTGATGGCCGAACAATCCTTCGACCTCGCCCTGCTCGACGTGATGATGCCGGAGATGAACGGCATCGCCCTGCTTGAGAAGCTGCGGGCCAGGGACCCGGAGCTTTCCGTGGTCATGATGACCGCTTTTGCCAGCATTGATCTGGCGGTGGACGCCATCAAGAAGGGGGCCTACGACTTTATCACCAAGCCCTTTGACAAGGACACCATCCTGCGTGTGATCCACAAGGGGCTTGAGAGAAACCGGCTCGTCCGGGAGAATGTCACCTTAAAGGAGCAGATCTGCCAGAAGCAGGCCTTTGCCTCCTTTATCGGGCAGAGCCCGGCGATGAGCCAGTTTTGCGAACGCCTCAAGACCGTGGCCCTGTCCGATTACACCGTGCTCATCCGCGGCGAATCCGGCACCGGCAAGGAGCTGGCCGCCAGGGCGGTGCACAACTTAAGCAAACGGCGCAACCGGCCGCTGATCATGGTCAATTGCCCGGCCATTCCGGAACAACTTCTGGAGAGTGAGCTGTTCGGCCATAAGCGGGGCGCTTTCACCGGGGCGGAGCGCGATTATCCCGGGCTTTTCGTGGAGGCGGATGGCGGTAGCCTGTGCCTGGACGAGATCGGCGATATTCCGGTCTCGGTGCAGACCAAACTGCTCCGGGTCTTGCAGGAGCAGGAGGTAAAGCCCCTGGGAGACACCAAAACCCGCAAGATCAATGTCCGGATCATCGCCATCACCAACCAGGACCTGGAGAAAAAGATCATCGACCGTTCTTTCCGCGAGGATCTTTTTTACCGCTTGAACGTGGTGACCCTCACCCCTCCCAAGCTGCTTCAAATCCGGGGAGATATTCCCCTGCTGGCGGAGCATTTCTGCCGGCAGGTCTGCTGTGAACTCGGCATTGGCGGAAAGCATTTCTCTCCGGAAGCCATCACCGCCCTCATGGGAAGAGCGTGGCCGGGCAATGTCCGGGAGTTGCAGAATGTGGTTCGGCAGGCCGTGCTGTTCAGCGGAGATTCCCTCATCTCGGGAGACGACCTTGGCGCCCTCATCCCCACGGACAACAGGTTTCCCGACGAAAGTGCCGCCTGGCTGGCTGCTTCCGCCGGCAACGACAGGGTGGTGGCCTACAAGGAGGCCAAGGAGGATCTGTTGCAGAAATTCATGAGCCAGTATGTGGTGCGTCTGCTACAGGACACCGGGGGCAATGTGAGCCGGGCTGCGGAGATCTCCGGCCTGACCAGAGCGGCGCTGCAAAAGATCATGCGGCGCACCGCCATCCAGGCCAACAGTTTCCGCAACCAGGCATCCTGAACAGGCGGAGGCGAAACCATGCTGCAGATCTCAAACACCATCGTAATTCCGGAGGGTGAAATCGAGTTGACCGCGATTCGGGCCCAGGGCTCCGGGGGGCAGAATGTCAACAAGGTCTCCTCGGCCGTGCACCTGCGCTTTGATATCCGGGCCTCGTCGCTGCCGGACTTTTACAAGGAGAGGCTGTTGGCGTTGAGTGATCAGCGTCTTACCAAGGACGGCGAGATCATCATTAAGGCGCAGCGGTTCCGCAGCCTGGAAAAGAACCGGGCTGATGCTCTGGAACGGCTGGGGGAACTCATCCGAGGGGCGGTCAAACAGGAGCGGAAGCGCAGGCCCACCAAGCCCTCGCGCAGCGCCAAGGAAAAACGTCTGGAAGGCAAGGAAAAGCGGGGCAGGGTGAAAGCCATGCGCGGTAAGGTTTCGGAATAAACTCTATTTGCCAAAGCCGCAGATGGGATAGGCGCAGGACTTGCACTGTCGGCACAGGCCGCCATGTCCCAACATGGCCATGTCATGCCGGGTAATTTTCTCCCCGCACAGCACCCTGGGCAGAATCAGATCAAAGACGGTAATCTTGTGGAACATGCCGCAGGCAGGCAACCCCAATACCGGCACCTCCCCGATATACCCTGCCAAAAACATGGCTCCCGGCAGAACCGGGGTGCCGTAGACGATATTTGCGGCGCCGGCCAGGGCAATGCCCTGCCGGGTCACGTCATCGGGGTCCACGGACATGCCGCCGCTGGTGACGATGAGATCCGCGCCCACGTCCAGACAAGCTTTGATCTCGGCGGCAATGGTCTCGATATTATCCGGGGCGAAGCGGACGGCAACCACCTCCGAGCCAAGCTTTTCCAGTTTTTTGCGTAGCACCGGTTCAAAGGCATCCTTGATCCGGCCATGGAACACCTCGTTGCCGGTGATGATCAACCCGGCCTTGGCCTGTTTCAGTTGGGCAACTTTGAGGATTCCCTTGGCCTTGTCGGCGATGGCAACCGCAGCGTTCACGACCCCTCTTTTGGAAACCAAGGGGATGAGCCTAGTTCCGGCCAGCTGTTCGCCCTGCTTGACCGGGGTATTGTTGTGCAGGGTGGCGCACATGACCTCGCCCAGCAGGTTGAATTGGTACAGGGCCTCAACCTCGATCTTGAGCAGCCCGTCATGGGCCGCGACGATGTTGAGCTTGCCTTCCACCGGCTCCCCGGAAACCGAGGTGCCAGTACCGGCCAAGGCCACAGCCATCAATTCGGCCGCCTCATTTTCATGGATATCGTCGGGCCCCAACTCCAGCACATAGATGTTGTCCTTGCCAAGCCGCTTCAAGCGTTCGATATCCTCGGCCTTGATGATGTGCCCTTTTTTGAAAGCGCGGCCCTTGAACTCTTCGGTACGAATCTCCGTGATGTCGTGGGGCAGGACCATGCCGATGGCCTGTTCAACCGGAATTGTTTTTGTCATACAGTGCTCCAATTGCCCGCACAGGCAAGCTCTAGATGATTTCGTAATAACGCCCCAAAGCGCAGGGTTTGCATAAGGGTTTGCCGTCTCGCATTACTTCGCGGCAGTCCTGTACCCAGTCCCCGCAGCGCTCGCATTGCACCCTCCGCTTGGGACGGCCCGGCATGTCTTCTTCCGGCACGGTGATCGAGACCGGTTGCACCTTGAAGAGTTCCGCCTCGGGCATGATCCGGTAGGCCTCCAGCTGTTGCTTGTACTTGTCGCCGATTTCCGGGCAGTATTTCTTCGAGGTCTCCCGTGATTCCTCCAACGCGGTAATCCGCACTGCCTTGCCGGTCTTGAGATTGACAAAGGTCGCGGCCATTATCCCGTAATCAAGCCATTTGAGGGAGCGCTTACCCAGGGAACAGCCGGTCACAGTCTGGATAGCGTCGGTGGCGCAGCGGTCGATCTCCACCAGCACATAAAAATCTTTGCGCTGGGCCTTGGGATCGTCGATGTCGATCTCCCGCAGGCCAATCATAGACATGCGTACCCCGATCACCTGGCCAGCACAGATGTGACCGTGTATTTTGGTCGATTTCTCAAGAAGTTGTTCGAAAGTTTCCATGTGATTTCTCCGGTATTTCTGTCGGCATCAGGAACGACGCGAACCAATGCACACATCTGAATGTAGGCGAAAGGTGAGAATTTTACCAGAGAAAGTCAAGATGAAAAGAAAAAGCGGAGAAGGGCCTCCTCGCACTTCCAAACGGTGTCGCTAGAAGAGTGCGCAGAGCGTGGGCCGCGGAGTGGCGGGGAAGAGCTATGCCTGGCTGCCTGGACGAGGAACGCCAGTGATCAACTGTTCCATAGCGTCAACGAAGTCCTTCATCTGGAGGGATTGGGCGTTGAGTTCCTCGGAAGCCGCCGCCGATTCTTCGGACGTGGCGGCGTTCTGTTGGGTTACTACATCCAGCTCCGAGATTGAGGTGTTGATCTGGACGATTCCCGAGGCCTGCTCTTCCGTTGCCGTATGGATTTGCCTGATCAGCCCGCTGACCTCAACCACGCTGGCAGCAGCCTCCTTAAAAACGCTGCTGGTGTGAACGACAACCTCAGATCCTGTCCTGACGCGGGCAACTGTTTCCTCAATGAGCTGGGCGGTGTCTTTGGCCGCCGCCGCAGATCGTTGAGCCAGGTTGCGAACTTCCTCGGCAACCACAGCGAAGCCTGCACCGGCCTCACCGGCACGGGCGGCCTCCACCGCGGCATTCAGGGCGAGCAGGTTGGTCTGAAAGGCGATCGCGTCGATGGTTTTAATAATCCGTGAAATCTGCTCGCTGGATTGGGAAATTTCTTCCATGGACTGGGTGAGCTGTTCCATGGCGGAACCAGCGTTGCCGATGAGGTTGTCGGCCTTGCGCACATGTTCGTCTGCTTTGCGGGTGTGCTCTGCGCCCTGTTTCACCATGGCGGTGATCTCTTCCATGGTGGCGGAGGTCTCTTCCAAGGCAGCAGCCTGTTCCGAGGCTCCTTCCGCCAGGGTCTGGCTTGTGGCGGAAACTTCGCTTGAAGCGGAAGCAACCTGAGCCGCCCCCTCGCTCAAGCCAATGCTGATGTTGTGCAGGGGCGTAACCAGAGAGCGGACAATAAGAAAAACAAGGCCCGCAGTGAGGGTCGTGCTAAAGATTAGGATGCCGAGGTTGATCATGCCCAGCCGTTTGACCGGGGCATAGATTTCCGCGTCGTTGGCGGTGGCGGCCGCAATCCAGCCGGTTTCCGGAATGGTCTGAAAACCAACCAGTTTATCGACACCCTTGAAGGTGTAATGAATAAGCCCTTGGTGTTGGGCCATCATATCACGGCCAAAATCAAATTGACTCAGGTCAAGCTTGAGGATGTTGGTCTTGTCTGGATGGGCAAGTATTTTGCCGGTGGAGTCGATGAGATACGCATAGCCCGAGGTGCCGATCTTTGCCGGATCAACAAAGCCGGCATTGCAACGCGCAAGATCGACCACGCCTAGGAGAACTCCGGAAATCTTCCCGTTTGTTTTGATGGGGGAGGAGATGACAAAAACCGGATTTCCCGAACCTTTGCTGAGAATTACTTCGGAGATGGCCGTCTTGCCAGTCAGCGAATCCTTGAAATAGGCGCGTTCGGCAACATTCATGGTACCGACGTGTTCTGGCAGGGATGAGGCAACAATGACGCCGCTCTGGTCTGCGATGGCAATGAATTCGTAAAAGTCAGATCGGTGCTGTAGTTCGGTAAGCCTGGCGTTTGCCCGAGGGGCGGTGCTACTGTCAGCGAAAAGTGCCGCATACAGGGGGTCCGAGCTGTTGCCGACGATATCGAGTTTCCGCTCCTGTAGCCAGAAAGTGATCTGTTGAGCGACAGAATTGGAAACCTGGGAAGTTTGCTGGCCGATGGACTCTTTTAAGGCTGTAGCGGACTTAAAGTAGGAAACCGCGCTGATGGTCCCCATGCACAGGACAAGGACAACGGTGGTGGGGATAAGGAATCGGTTGCGCAAACTGAGCCGCATGGCATCCTCTCTGTGGGAATATTTTACTAGGTACTAATACCTATTATCATTTTTTTTATGGTTATCCCATGACAAATGCAATTATGCAATGAGTTTGACTGCCTATGAACGGAATAATGAGCGAGTGGAAACGTGCGGGAATATTGCTACTCAACGAGGAAGGAAGAATGATAGCAAAGTTTCGGTGAATATGCTACATATCGATCATCAAGGTGCTCCTCCATGTGAGCTAAAAAGGGAACCCCGTGTAAATCGGGGACGGGCCCGCCGCTGTAACCGGGGACAAGTTTCGCAATCACGCCACTGTTTTTGAATGGGAAGGCGCGAAACAAGGATGAACCGGAAGTCAGAAGACCTGCCTTGGAAAATTATGCTGCATGATCGCCGTGGACAAGTGATTGTGTAATGATCTGCCGTGGATGAAACAGGGCCTCCCCGGATCGAGAAAATCGGTCCGGGGTTTTTTTTATGCCGCAGGAACTGCATTTTATCACCTCCCTCTGGGCACATCTGCTCTGGCCTTTGGCGAAAATCCTCTTCTGGATGTCCGTGGGGCTGATCGCCGCCAACTTCATTGAGGCCCTCAACTGGACGCATCGGTTGGCCTCCCTGACCCGTCCCCTCGTTCGCCTGGGCAGACTGACCCCCGTCTCCGGAGCCAGTTTTTCCATGGCCTTTTTCTCCGGGGTTACCGCAAACACCATGTTGGCCGAGGCCTTTGACAAAGGCCAGATGAGCAAAAAGGAGCTGGTGCTCGCCAACCTCTTCAACGGTCTGCCTCGTTTTTTCCTCCATCTTCCCACAGTCTTTTTTTTGACGGCACCGCTCATTAAAATGGCCGCCCTGGTTTACCTGGCACTGACTTTTGCGGCGGCAATGCTGCAAACCGCCGTGGTGGTAATAGGCGGCAGGATCTTGCTCCCCCCCCTACAGGGAACGCCGGGAGAGATAGGGCCCCTGGTCCGCGAAAAAATCGACTGGCACCAGGCCCTGGATAAAAGCGTGCAGCGCTTTCGCAGGAGGATCAAGGGGCTTATCTATTTTACCGTGCCCGTGTACATCATGTTCTACTTCATGGGTAAACATGGCTTTTTTATCTGGTTGGAGAGATTTTTTGCCACCCAGGCCTGGTTTCTTGCTTGGCTCAAACCGCAAAGCCTCGGCATTGTCATGGCCCATGTCACCGTGGAGTTTTCCGCCGGGCTGGCCGCGGCCGGAGCCCTGCTGGCAGATAACAGCCTCAGCTATAAGGAGGTGGTCCTTGCCCTGCTGGTCGGCAATATTCTTTCGACCCCTATTCGGGCCGTAAGGCATCAGTTCCCTTACTACGTGGGAATCTTTTCCCCGAAACTTGCCCTTGAGCTTGTGGGGGTCAGCCAGATATTGCGCTTGGCCTCGGTGATCGTTGTTGGTTTGGTCTATTATTTTCTACCGCTTGGCTAAGATTTGGCACGGTAAATCAAGGTAAATCGCCAGATTGTGAATTTTTTGCTTAGAAGTTAGAAAGTGTTTTGTCAATAAGGCGCCCATTGGGCTTAAAAGGGAATCCCGTGCAAATCGGGAACGGTCCCGCCACTGTAATTTCCTCCTGCTTCCAACGCGAAGCGGGAAAGCCGGTTCTCAAGCCACTGCCTTTTTTTATAGGGTGGGAAGGCGAACCGGTTTTGGGAAAAGTCAGGAGACCTGCCTTGTTGATTTTTTTGCTGCAACCTTCGAGGAAAGGTTTCCGGCCTTGCACGCACCGCAGAATATGCAGGGGGATACCGTCTTTTTTTGAAGGAAACTCATTAACCTTTTAAAAGATGGAGAAGAAGATGCGTTTGAAAAAAATGTCGCAAAATGTTGTGTGGTTGCTGGTCGTCCTGTTTCTGCTGCTTGGCGCTGTAAATGTCCAGGCGGCCACGGCCGAGAAAAAGGGCGTGGTGCTGGCGGTGTTCGGCACCAGCCATGAAAGTGGGTTGCCCGGCATCCTCAACATCCGGGAGCAGATTCAAAAGGAATTGCCCGGCATTCCGGTGATATTGGCCTTCACCTCCAACATTATCCGGAGGATCTGGCAGCAGCGGCGGCAGGATCCCGCCTATGCTGGGGAGCACCCCGAGGTGCCGGAGGAGATCCTCAATGTCAAGGGCCCCCTGGCCGCCATCGCCGACCTGCAGGACGAAGGCTATGGTTACATCGTCGTCCAGCCGACCCATATCTCCAGCGGGGAGGAGTTTGCCGATCTGGCCTCCTATGTGCAGGGGTTGAACAGCATCAAGACCGTGAAGAAGCGGAATATGCCGTTCAAAAAGATCCTCATCGGGCGGCCTGCCCTGGGAACCCACGGCATCGAGCATGAGTACCGGCACGATATCGAGCAGGTGGCGGCTCTTGTTGCCCCGGACGTGGAGCTGGCCAGAAAAGCCGGGAGGGCGCTGGTCTATTTTGCCCATGGCAACGAGCATTACTCAACCGGGGTCTATCTGGAGTTCGAACAGGTGATGCGCAAGCAATATCCCGGGGTGCGCATCTATGTTACCATGGTCGAGGGCTTTCCGGACAACGTCCGTCTCCTCGAAGAGCTGACTGCGGACAAGACAAAAAAGGTGTTGCTCAAGCCCTTCATGACCGTGGCCGGAGACCATGCCAAGAACGACATGGCCGGGTCTGAGCCGGATTCCCTGAAAAGTGTGCTTGAGGCGCGTGGCATTAACGTGGCTGTCTCTCTGGTCGGCCTGGGAGAGTCCGATGGTTTTGCCGCCATCTTTGCCCAACACGCCAAGGATGCCATGACCGATGAAGGTATTTAAGAACCCATGAGGCATAGCGGATACACACTCTGGCTGCTGACCCTCTCCCTGGCGGCAGCCACCTTCGGCGCCATCATCTATGCCACCGGCATGGGCCACATCGCTGTGCCTGGTGGTGATATCGTTCGGGTGGTCGCGGCCAGGATCACCGCCAATTCCGCGCTGCTTGCCGGGATGGACCCGGTGTTCCCCTTTGTGGTTTTCGAGGTGCGATTGCCCAGAATCCTCACCGCCACCCTGGTCGGCGGCGGCCTTGCCATGAGCGGCGTCATCTACCAGGGCATCCTGCTCAACCCGTTGGCCGACCCGTACACCCTGGGAGTTTCCTCCGGGGCTGCCTTTGGCGCGGCCCTGGCCCTGGTGGCCAACCTGAGCATGATGGGGAATTTCTCCGTGCCGCTCTTCGCCTTTGCCGGCGCGGCCCTCACCCTGCTGGTGGTGCTCTACCTTTCCAGCTTCAACGGGCAGATCTCGGCCAACACCCTGATCCTCTCCGGGGTCATTGTCGGGGCTATCCTGGCGGCGGGGATCAGCTTTTTGAAGTATCTGGCCGACGAGCAGGTGTCGGTGATTATCTTCTGGCTCATGGGCAGCTTTGCTTCCCGCACCTGGCTGGATGTGGGCGTGGTGGCGGGGGCGGTGCTCTGCGGCCTGGTGTTGTCCCTGTATTACGCCAGGGATCTCAATATCCTCAGCCTGGGCAGCCGGTCGGCGGACACCTTGGGTGTTGAGAGTACCAAGGTGCGCTGGATTTTGTTGCTTGGCGCTTCCCTGGTGACTGCGGTCTGTGTGTCGGTTTCCGGGATTATCGGTTTTATCGGGCTCATTATCCCGCATCTCATGCGTTTTCTGGTGGGGCCGGACAACCGGAAGCTGCTCCCGGTTTCCCTCCTGGCCGGAGCCTTGCTCCTGCTCGTGGCCGATACCGTGACCCGGGCGGTGCTGCCGGTGGAGGTGCCCATCGGTGTGCTCACCGCCCTGATCGGTGGCCCGTTTTTCTGTGTGATCTTCCGCAGGCGGCAGAGGAGGACGATATGACCACGGCCAGCGGCTTTGCCTTGACCGGGGTCAGCTTTGCCTACGGGGAGGCCCCGGCCCTTGCCGATCTGGATATCTCCCTTGCGCCGGGCAGGTTTTACGGGATTGTCGGCCCCAACGGCTGTGGCAAGACAACCTTTCTCGATCTGCTCACCGGCACCAAGTCTCCGGATCAGGGAAGCGTTACTTTAATGGATCGGTCGGTGGCGGAGTACCGACGCCGCGATCTGGCCCGGTTGGTCGCCCTGGTGCCCCAGGATTTTGCCATCGATTTTGCTTTCACCGTGCAAGAGGTGGTGCTCATGGGCCGCCATCCCCATATCGGCCGTTTTGCCTCGCCCGGCGCGGAGGACTGGCGTCAGGTGGATGCGGCCATGGCAGCCATCGGCATCAGCCATTTCAAGGACCGTTTCGTCAACGAGCTGTTCTGCGGGGAAAAACAGCGGGTGGTGGTAGCCCGGGCCTTGGCCCAGCAAACCCCATATCTGCTTTTTGACGAGGCAACCTCCAGCCTGGATGTGCAGTACACCATGCAGATCTTCAACGTGGCGCGAAGGCTGGTGCAAAAAGAGGGGCGGACCGTGATCGCGGTGATCCACAAC
>JBAZCG010000080.1:0-14898 GCA_041671085.1 Desulfurivibrionaceae bacterium
TCATCACATTTTTTGTTTGACAGACGCTTTTTTTTGTTTGACAATCACCACACATAAGTTTAAATCGCCCCTAAGGCAACATTATTACGGTGCTTGTAGAAGGCAGAGAATCTCTAAATTCACGAGGAGGAAGGAGAGGAATGAACAAAAGTGAATTAGTCGAGAACATGGCAAAGGCTGGTGGTATCAGCAAGGCTGCAGCCGAGAAAACCCTTGGTGGCATGCTGGCCGCAGTTACCGCCGCGTTGAAGACGGGTGACAAGGTAACCTTAGTTGGGTTTGGCACATTTTCTGTGACCAAGAGGGCGGCCCGTCAGGGACGCAATCCTCAGACCGGGAAGGCCATCACTATCAAAGCCAGGAAAGTTGCTCGCTTTAAGCCCGGCAGCAAGCTTGCTGAGGCAGTAAAGTAAACTGATTTCATCAGTCGCGGTATCTGTTCAACAGACAAGGCAGGGACTCCTTGAGAGGGGAGATCCTGCCTTCTTTTTTTGTTGACGCCTCAAAAAACTCTGGGTACATATGGTCCACAATTTTTAGCTAGGGACCAGCCTGGAGAATAATTAGAGATATAATCACAATGTCGGGATGTGGCTCAGCCTGGTAGAGCACGTGCTTCGGGAGCACGGGGTCGGAGGTTCGAATCCTCTCATCCCGACCAGTAATAGTAAGGGTTTTCGGTTAATTCCGGAAACCCTTTTTTTTATGTCTAAATTTTTCTGGGTACAAAATTGTATCCAAAATGGATCCCACCTTGAAAAGAGCAAACTTCTGGATTTCCCCCTTTTAATCCCTTTTAGGGTCTAATTCCCCGTAGCTTGCTGCGTTTCCTTATAAAACAGTTGCAAAGGTTTTGATACCTCGCGGCTTGCCGCGAGTGTAGTTCATTTAAGGTCTTATTTCGATGCCCTGCTAAAGATGAACATGGCTTTTGGGGGGGATATCCTGTTGTATTTCTGTATGTCTGAGCTTCTCCTTAAGTCCTCTGGTCCTCTGCTCTTAGAGGGCTAATGGATTTACGCCATATCCAGGTAGCGCGACCTACTCTTGCGCGATGCTCTCTGTGTCACCTGTGGAGGAGATCTTTTGTGATGCCTAGATTTTCGGCAACTGCGGTGGCCGTTTTGTCCGGCTCCCCTGACAAGCGAGCCGCATTGTGTTTGAAATTTGGATCATCTTTCCTGCGGTTAATACTCTTTGTCCCTACCAATTACTTAACCGATGCTCACTATTTTGTTGCAGAATCAAAGCGATGGCTCCCTGAAATAGAACCGCTGTGTTTGACAAAAGGGCCTGGTAGGGGTAGTCATAACGCAAAGTCCTTGGCTTCTCTGTCATATTCAAAAATAACGCCGGATTGCGTTGATTATGCCTCCTTTTGATTTTAAAGAATTTCTGCCAGGCGTTCCCTTGAAGCCCGGCGTCTATCTGATGAAAAGCCGGAGCGGCGAGGTGCTCTATGTCGGCAAGGCCAGGGAGCTCCGTAAGCGGCTATCCTCTTACGCGCGGGTTGATCAGGCGCAGCACGGTAAAACTGCGATGCTGCTCTCCCAAGTGCGCGGGATTGAGATCATCGTTACCAATACGGAGAAAGATGCTCTCATTCTTGAATCTTCGCTTATTAAACAGTACCGCTCCAAGTACAATGTTATTCTCCGCGACGACAAGAGTTACCCGCGCCTTAAGGTAACGGTGCAGGAGGATTGGCCCAGGTTGGTGATGACCCGGCGGCGGATTAAGGATGGGGCCCGTTATTTCGGGCCTTTTTCTTCTCCCTCGGCTATGTGGGAAACCATCCGCTATCTCAACTCGCTGTTTCCCCTGCGACGTTGCAAGGAAAAGAACCTGAAGCCCAAGGCCCGGCCCTGTCTGAATCACCAGATGGGCTGTTGTCTTGCGCCCTGTGCAGAGAAGGTCAGCCGCGAGGAGTATCAGGAACTGGTAAGCAATGTGCTGCTGGTGTTGGAGGGAAAGAACCAGCAGTTGGTCAAGGCGCTGTCCCGAAAGATGACGCTGGCTGCGGAAGCCCTGCGATTTGAAGAGGCGGCCCAACTGCGGGACCGGATCAATTCCCTGAACAAGACACTGGAAAAGCAGCAGGTGGTGGCAGTCCACGGCAGGGATCAGGATGTGTTGGGCTTTGCCCGTCAGGGGGATTTCGTGGCCGTGGCCCTGCTTTTTATCCGTAAGGGGGTGATCAGCGGTCAGCAGGCTTTTTTTCTTGTCGATCCGGTGGGTACAGACGCCGAGGTGTTGACCGAGGTTCTTTCCCGGTTTTACGGCGAAGAGGGGCAGTATCTTCCCCAGGATATTTTGCTGCCCTTTGTGGGAAATGATGATTCGTTGCTGGCGGAATGGCTGAGCGAACTCAAATGTGGTGTGGTGGCCATTTCCTGTCCGCAGCGGGGGGGCAGAATGCGGTTGCTGGAGATGGCTGAAACCAATGCCCAGCAGGTCTTGGCCGCGAGAAAAACACGGCAGGGATCCTGGCAGGTTTTGGTCGAGGGGTTGCAAAAAAGTCTCGGTCTGGCAAGGCTTCCCGAGCGGATCGAGTGTTTGGATATTTCCAATCTGGGCGGCAAACAGGCGGTGGGTTCCCTGGTCTGCTTTGTCGCAGGAGAAAAGGCCAAGGATCGCTACCGGCATTATGGAATCCATACGGTGGACGGTCCGGACGATTACGCCATGATGGCCGAGGTCTTGGCGCGGCGCTTTGCCAAGGGGCTGGCGAAAGGGGATATGCCCGATCTTCTCCTGGTTGACGGGGGTAAGGGCCAGCTCGGTGTGGCCATGCACGCTTTGGCCGAACTTGGCATTCCCGGCGGGGTAGAGCTTGCCGGTATTGCCAAGGAGAAGGCAGGGGAAGGGGAGAAGCTCTACCGGCCAGGGCGGAAAAATTCGATCATTCTGGATCGGCATTCTCCGGTGCTCCTTTATCTTATGCGGATCAGGGACGAGGCGCATCGGTATGGCATCACCTTGCATCGTAAATTGCGGGCAAAAGAGAGCCTGACTTCATCTCTGGAGCAGATTCCTGGCGTTGGTAAGGCGCGCAAAGAATTGCTGCTGCGGGAGCTTGGCAGTATGCAGCGTATTGCCCAGGCAAGCGTAGCGGAGCTTGGTGTGGTGTCGGGCATAGGTCCGGCCCTGGCCGCGCAGATTTGGCAGCATCTGCATGACGGGGATGGCGCGGACTCGTAGGGTAGTGAAAGGCTCCAGGCGGTAGCTCACGGATTATTCTTGCTTTTTGAACCCTGAAAAACTAAATTGTTGAGTTCCGTAACGGACCAGCTTGCACATTGCTTGCGGAGTTTGTTTTGCTGGATAACGATGAACTTGGATGGCGCGTGTGCGCGGGAAGTTGGCCGATGCACGATCCGCCTCTTTTGCTTTGATTGCCTGGAGAAAATACTATGTGGGAATATACGGACAAGGTTCGGGATCATTTCATGAATCCCCGGAATGTGGGCGAGATCGAGAATGCGGACGGAATAGGCGAGGTCGGCTCCCTTGCCTGCGGCGATGCCTTGACCCTCTATTTTAAGGTGGACGAGAACGAGCGGATTGCCGACGCCAAGTTTAAGACCTTTGGCTGCGCCAGCGCCATTGCCTCATCCTCCGCCCTCACCGAGATGATCAAGGGCATCCCCCTTGTGGAGGCGGAAAAGATCACCAACGAGGATATCGCCGAGTACCTGGGCGGCCTGCCAAAAGAAAAAATGCACTGCTCGGTCATGGGCCGCGAGGCGCTTGAGGCGGCAATCGCCTATTATCGCGGCATCCCTCTGCCCATGGCGGAAGGGGAGGTGGTCTGCGAATGCTTCGGGGTCACCGACCTTGAGGTGAAGCGGGCCATTGCCGAGAGCAACCTGCGTTCGGTGGAGGAGATCACCAACTTCACCAAGGCCGGCGGCGGTTGCGGCAAGTGTCATGACCGCCTGGAAGAGTTGCTGCGCGAGGCCCGGCACGAGGTGCAGCAGATCATCCCGGACAAGCGGCCCACCCGGTTGACCAATATCCAGAAGATCAAGCTCATCGAGGAGGTTCTCGAACGGGAGATTCGGCCCACCCTGCGCAAGGATGGCGGCGATATCGAACTGATCGATGTGGATGGCGATTTTGTCATTGTTTCCCTGCGCGGGGCCTGCGGCTCCTGTAAGAAATCGCAGACCACCCTGAAGGAATATGTGGAAAAGAAGTTGCGCGAGCAGGTGCTGGACACCCTGATCGTCGAGGAGGGGAAATAATGAACACGGTGTATATGGACAACAACGCCACCACCCGGGTTGCCCCGGAGGTGGTCGAGGTCATGCTCCCGTATTATTCCGACCTGTACGGCAACCCTTCCAGCATGCACACCTTTGGCGGCCAGGTGGGCAGGGCGGTTGAAGAGGCACGGGGCAAGATCGCCGCGCTCCTTGGCGCCCAGCCCGACGAGCTGATCTTTACCAGTTGCGGCACTGAAAGTGACTCCACCGCCATTCTCTCCGCCTTGCAGTCTTTCCCGGAAAAGCGGCACATCGTCACCACCAGGGTCGAGCATCCGGCGGTGAAAAATCTCTGCGAGAGCCTGGATAAGCTCACCGGCCATAAGCACCGGATCACCCAGCTGCCGGTGAACAGCGACGGCACCCTTGATCTCAAGCTTTACGAAGAGAGCTTGACTGACGAAACCGCCATTGTCAGCGCCATGTGGGCAAACAACGAGACCGGGGTCATCTTTCCCATCAAGGAAATGGCGGAGATCGCCAAGAGCCGGGGGATTTTGTTCCACACCGATGCGGTGCAGGCGGTGGGAAAAATTCCCATAAACCTGTCACAAGTACCGATTGATTTCCTCTCGCTTTCCGGGCATAAATTACATGCTCCCAAGGGAATCGGCGTTCTCTATGTTCGCAAGGGTACGCCTTTTGTCCCCTTTATCATCGGTGGGCATCAGGAACACGGTCGCCGGGGCGGCACGGAAAACGTGGCTGCCATCGTTGGCCTGGGCAAGGCGTGCGAGATGGCAGCCCGGCAGATGCAGGATGAAAATACCAGGGTGAAGGCGCTGCGGGACAAGCTTGAAGATGGGCTGCTGGCAAGTATTCCCAGTTCCCTGCTCAATGGGCACAAGACCCTGCGCTTGCCCAATACGACCAATATCAGCTTTGAGTACGTGGAGGGCGAGGCGATTTTGCTCCATCTCGACCGCTTCGGGATCTGCGCCTCTTCCGGGTCCGCCTGCACCTCCGGGTCGCTTGAACCTTCGCATGTCATGCGGGCCATGGGCGTGCCCTTTACCGCGGCGCACGGCTCGATCCGCTTGAGCCTCAGCGTCTATAACACCGAGGCCGAGGTTGATTTTGTCTTGGAGAAATTGCCCCCGGTCATCGCCCAGCTCCGCGAGATGTCGCCGTTTTGGAAGAGCGAACATAAGGGTAACGTCGGCGGCAGTCAATGCAAGTGCAGCTGTTCCTAATAGAAACGCGATAAGGATAACAACATGAAGGTTATACCGGCTTCGTTTCAGATCCTTGAGGAACTGGACCATCAGTCCCTGGCTGTGCGCATCGAGGCGTGCGGGCGTTTGTGCTACAAATCCGAGGACAAGATCACCGAGGCTTCGGCTGAGCCTTTTATAAAGGGGATTGTCAAACATGGTCATAATTCCGTCATGGAGATGGCGGCCCTGACCCTGCGGGTTGAGATTGACAGCGAATCGCTGGTTGCTCAGTTTTTGAGCGTGATCCCCAAATTCATCCAGTTTGACCGGCTGGAGAAAAAGGTGCTGCTCATCACCGGGACGATCCGGGCCTTCCGGGAACTGGCCCGCGATTACGGTAAGGTCAAGGTGGTCAAGGGAATCGCCGGCTATCTTGCCGGATTGTATCCGCTTTTCTTTTCTGATTTGGCGCCGAAACGCGGCTGGCTTCCCCAGGACGGGGTGCATGTTACCCGGCTGCCGCTGGCCGAGGTCGATGGACTTTCCGCGGATCTGCTGGCCAAACACCGCTATGTGGCGGTGCGGATTATCACCAATCGGGCCGTGACCCATGAGCTGGTCCGGCATCGGCCCTGTTCCTTTTTGCAGGAAAGCCAACGTTATTGCCGCTATGCCGATGACAAGTTCGGCAACGAGATCACCTTTATCAGCCCCATGTTTTTTGCCGAGGGGAGCAAGGAATACAAGCTCTGGGAAAAGGGTATGCTGGAGACGGAGAAGATCTATCTCAAGCTCCTGGCCACCTCTTCGCCCCAGGCAGCCCGCACGGTGCTGCCCAACTCCTGCAAGACCGAGATCATCGTTTTTGCCAATCTGCTGGAGTGGCTGCATATCTTCAGGCTGCGCACTCCCAAGAACGCCGAGCCTTCCATGCGCGAGGTGATGATCCCCTTGGCCAAGGCCTTTCAGGAACGATTTCCGGCTGTTTTCGCGGATGCCTCTTTTGCCACGGAATAGAGAAGAATAGGAAAATCCGGGGTGCGGGCTAGAGCCTGGCGCCCCATGTTTTTGTTGATACAGAGAAATCGAGAACAACTTATTTAAGAAGGAGAAAGAGATGGCTTTTGATGCTGTGAAGATGGCAGATTGGCAGATTTCCGAGGCTGCCGAAAAGAACATGCCCACCCCTGAGGAGTGGCGAGACAAATTGGGACTCGAGAAAGACGAAATTCTCCCCATGGGCAGGTTGGCCAAGCTCGATTTCCTTAAAATTATGAATCGTCTCAAAAACAAGCCGGACGGCAAGTACATCGAGGTTACCGCGATTACCCCGACGCCTCTGGGCGAAGGGAAGTCCACCACTTCCTGCGGCTTGATGGAAGGGTTGGGCAAGCGCGGCAAGAATGTCGGCGGCGCCCTGCGTCAACCTTCCGGCGGCCCGACCATGAACGTCAAGGGGACCGCGGCAGGCGGCGGCAACTCCTTGCTCATCCCGATGACCGAGTTCTCTCTGGGTCTCACCGGCGATATCAACGACATCATGAACGCCCACAACCTGGGCATGGTGGCCATGACCGCCCGTATGCAGCATGAGCGGAATTATAACGATGAGCAGCTTGCCAGATTGACCGGCATGCGGCGGCTCGACATCGACCCCACCCGGGTGGAGTTCGGCTGGATCATCGACTTCTGCGCCCAGGCGTTGCGCAACATCGTCATCGGTCTCGGCGGCCGTACGGACGGATACACCATGCAGTCTAAGTTCGGCATCGCCGTTGGTTCCGAGCTCATGGCCATCCTCTCCATCGCCACCGACCTGGCGGATTTAAAGGAACGGATCAACAACATCACCGTGGCCTTTGACAAGAGCGGCAAACCGGTTACCTGCCGCGACCTGGAAGTCGGCAACGCCATGGCCGCTTTCATGCGCAACACCATCAATCCGACCCTGATGTGCACCGCCGAATACAACCCCTGTCTGGTTCACGCCGGACCGTTTGCCAACATCGCCGTCGGCCAGTCTTCCATCATCGCCGACCGGGTTGCCTTGAAACTCTTTGATTACAACATCACCGAGTCCGGCTTTGCCGCCGACATCGGTTTCGAAAAATTCTGGAACGTGAAATGCCGCTACTCCGGTCTCAAACCGCATGTCTCGGTCCTCACCGCCACGATTCGCGCCCTGAAGATGCACGGCGGTGGCCCGAAGGTTGTTCCGGGCAAGCCTCTGGATGACGCCTATACCAAGGAGAACGTCGGGCTGGTCGAGAAGGGTTGCGAGAACATGGTTCATCTTATCAATGTCATCCGCAAGGCAGGCATCAACCCGGTTGTCTGCATCAACCGTTTCTATTCCGATACCGATGAAGAGTGCAGGGTTGTTCGCCGGATCGCCGAGGCAGCCGGGGCCCGTTGCGCCGAATCCAAGCATTGGGAACTGGGCGGTGACGGTGCACTCGAGTTCGCCGATACGGTTATCGATGCCTGTAACGAAGAGAATGATTTTAAATTTCTCTATCCTCTGGAGATGAAACTGCGCGACCGGGTTGAGATGATCACCAAGGAAGTGTATGGCGGTGATGGTGTTGATTGGTCACCTGAGGCTAATGCCAAGGCTGAGATGCTGGAGAAAGATCCCCAGTATGCCGATTATGCCACCATGATGGTCAAGAGCCACCTGAGCCTGAGCCATGATCCGACCCTCAAGGGCGTGCCCAAGGGGTGGCGTTTGCCTGTTCGGGATATCCTGATTTATTCCGGCGCCAAGTTCCTCTGTCCGTGTGCGGGATCGATCAGCCTGATGCCCGGCACCAGCTCGAATCCGGCCTTCCGCCGTATTGATGTCGACACGGAAACAGGTAAGGTTTCAGGGCTGTTCTAACGAACCGTTTACACATCTTTTCATCCAACGCTGGTCAAAGGACGCCCGTCTTTTGACCAGCGTTTTTTTTTTTGCAGTATAGGCAGAAAAATTGTAATCGCTTGCGGGTGGCCTTTAACTGCCATGGCACCATCCCGATCCCGGTACCCTTTTTTGTTGGGGAGGAACAGATATGCTTGTCAGTGGGAGGTTGGATATAGTATTGAATAGAAGGTGGCTTTTTTCGCACATAACAACATTTCAGGGGCATCCTCGCATCCATGGCCGTAGTAGATAGTAAATCAAATTTGCGTTCCACAGTAAAAGATCAATCCGGAGCCGGAAAGATCAAGATCGGCGAACTGCTGCGCAAGGCCGGGCAGATCAGCAGCTACCAGCTCGATGATGCCTTGGCCGCCCAGAAAAAATCGGGTGGTCGACTGAGCAGCATTTTGCTGCGCCTTGGCCATATTGAAGAATCCACCATTCTCAACTTTTTAAGCCGGCTGCACAACTATCAATCCGTTGTCATCAGCAGGGAACCGCCCAAACCCGAGGCGTTGGCGCTTTTACCCTACGAGGTTGCCAAGAAATATCTGGCCTTCCCTTTGCGGCAGATTGGTAAATCCCTCCAGGTCGCCATGGCTGAGCCCACGGATACCGGGGCGGTGGAAAGCTTGCAGGCCGCGGTTAAAATGCCGCTGACCGTTTGTGTCGCCACCGAAAAAGACATCGTTGACGCCTACAAGATCTATTACAAGATCAGCGATGAGGAGCATCAATCTTTTTTCACCTCGGTGGGCGCGGACGAAAGAGACGAGGAGCCTGTTACCCAGATCGACGACTTCGGTACCCTGGCCTCTGAGGCAGCCGATGGCATGGAGATTGCCTCGCTGGAAGATGAGTCGGGCGGTGATCAGTATTCCGCGTCGGACGCCCCCATCATCAAACTAGTGAATGGCATCCTGCTTAAGGCGGTCAACGATGGGGTGAGCGATATCCATATCGAGCCTTACGAAAAAACGCTCCAGGTGCGTTACCGCATGGATGGCTCCCTGTACAAGTCCATGAACCTGCCCCTCTCGATCAAAAACGCCCTGAATTCTCGAATAAAAATTATGTCCCAGCTCGATATCACCGAGCGTCGGGTGCCCCAGGACGGTCGTATCCGGATCAAGCTGGGGCGGAACCGGGCTGTTGACTTCCGGGTTTCCACCCTGCCCACCCTGTTCGGGGAGAGTATTGTTCTGCGTATTCTCGATAAGAGCAGCCTGAACGTTGATCTCACCAAGCTCGGTTTCGAGAAGGAAACCTTTACCACCCTCCAGCGCTGTATCGAACGGCCCCAGGGTTTGCTGCTCGTCACCGGCCCCACGGGCAGCGGTAAGACGGTAACCCTCTATTCGGTGCTCAATTCGCTCAACAGCGAAGACACCAAGATTCTCACCGCCGAAGATCCGGTGGAATTCAATTTCAAGGGGATCAATCAGGTCAATGTCAAGAAAGAAGTGGGGATGACCTTTCCCGCAGCACTCAAGGCTTTTCTCCGGCAGGACCCTGATATCATCATGGTCGGCGAAATCCGGGATATGGAAACCGCGGAGATTGCCATCAAGGCCGCCATGACCGGGCATCTTGTCTTGAGTACCCTTCACACCAATGATTGTCCCGCCACTATCGGTCGTCTGGTGGATATCGGCATCCCGCCCTTTATGCTGGCCTCGGCCGTAACTATGGTCCTTTCCCAGCGGTTGGCCAGAAAGCTCTGCGTCCATTGCAAGGAAGAGCAGCCCCAGCCGCCCAAGGAAGAGCTTATTGCCCTGGGTTTTACAGAGAATGATTTCGAGAAAGAGTTTGTTATCTATGGTCCCAAGGGGTGCCAGAAATGCAACGGCGGCGGCTATAAGGGAAGAGTCGGTCTTTTTGAGCTGATGGAGATCACCGATGAGGTGGCCAAGGCGATCAGTGCGGAAGTGCCGGAGGATCAACTCCGCAAGATTGCCGTGCAGGAAGGGATGACCCCCCTGCGGCGGGCCGGGGTGAAAAAGGTTATTGAAGGTGTCACCAGCATAGAAGAGATCCTGCGGCGAACCGTTATCACCGAAGAGAGTCTCCCTGCCTATCTGGTCCATCCGGATATCGAGGAGTACGAGGATGGGGATTTTATCATCCGGCAGAACAACAACGACAGTGATTTCTTTAAGCTGGTCATCGGTGCCGTATCCGTGGTCAAGGATGGCAAAAAAATCGCCGAGATCACTGAACCGGGCGAGTATTTCGGCGAGATGAGCGCCATTTCCGGCGAGCCCCGTTCCGCCTCCATCACCTCAAAGGGCCGGTCCAAGGTAAAGCGTTTCCCTGGCGGCAAGCTCCAGGAGGTTATCCAGAAATATCCCGATGTAGCCAATCACCTTTTTAAAACCGTGGTCAACCGGCTGGGTCAGGCGAATAATATCATTGTCAAATTGGCAAGCGAGCGGGCAAAAAAGCCGGAATGATATGGCGATATCTCCTTTTTTCTCCACCCTCATTACAATTATTCATTTCCCCCCGTTTTTTTCTTCTATTTTCCGCCGGAAAATGTATAGTACAGGGCTTTTTGCAAGTATATCTACCTATTGAAATGTCTTGTTAAATTGGGTAGTTTTGTTAGCTCTGACCCCATTCTTGCCTTGCCGGGGCCATCATCCGAGGTGAGGTCTGCCTGGGAGATGAGGCGGCAGGTCTTTTTATGGTGTTACGCGCATTGATAGAGATATCTATAATTTTTTATATAAGGAGAAAATAAATGAGTGCCAAGATTATCAGCGGGACGGAAGTTGCAAAAACCATTCGGGAAGAGTTGAAGACCGAGGTCATGGAGCTTAAGGAAAAGCATGATATTGTTCCCGGCCTGGTGACGATCCTGGTGGGAGAAGATCCGGCCTCTCAATCGTATGTGAGCGCCAAAAACAAGACCGCCCATGCCCTTGGCATTCATTCCGAGCAGGTAACCCTTCCCGCCGACACCAATGAGCAGGATCTGCTGGCCATTGTCGAGAAATATAACAAGGATAAGAATATCCACGGCATTCTCGTGCAGTTGCCCCTGCCCAAGCATATCAACGAGACCAATGTCCTGTATGCCATTGATCCGGCCAAGGACGTGGATGGCTTTCATCCGGTGAACGTGGGCAAGATGGTGGTGGGCGAGGAATGCTTTTTGCCCTGCACGCCCCACGGCATCCTTGAGCTGTTGACCCGTAGCGGCGTGGAGACCAGCGGCGCCGAGGTGGTGGTTATCGGTCGCAGCAACATTGTTGGTAAGCCCATCGCCAACCTGATGCTCCAGAAACGCAAAGGCGGCAACGCCACCGTTACCCTGTGCCACACCCGCACCAAGGACATGGCCGCCCATTGCAAGCGGGCTGATATCATTATCGCTGCAGTCGGGGTACCGAAGATGGTAACCGCCGATATGGTGAAAGACGGGGTGGTGATAATCGATGTCGGCGTGAACCGGATCGGCAAGACTGCGGAAGGCAAGGCTATTCTTGCCGGTGACGTGGATTTTGATGCGGTAAAGGAAAAAGCTTCGTATATTACCCCTGTTCCGGGTGGGGTCGGACCCATGACCATCACCATGCTCATGAAAAATACCGTACAGGCAGCCAGGCAGACCGCAAGCCTGAAATAAAAAGTAATCAGAGGGCATTTGCTTTTCTGTTACATAGCGAACCCAAGATCTGAGGACACACGATGGCGATCAAACGAAATGGATGTGAAGGGTGCGCGGATCTTACCTGCGTCTCCACGCAGCAGATTCTCTCCCAGGATATAGCCAAGAACGTCAAGACCGGTTATGACCGCGTCAAAGCGCGGGGGATGTCGGCCTGTCTGTTCGGCTCCGGCGGAACCTGTTGCCGCAACTGTAATATGGGGCCGTGTCAGATCATCGATGGGGTGGAAGACATGCTCGGCATCTGCGGCGCCACCGCCGACACCGTGGCAGCCAGGAATTTCGCCCGTACCGTGGCCGCCGGTTCCGCCGCGCACACCGATCATGCCCGGGAGATGGTGAAAGGCTTCATCAGCGCAGCCAAGGGAGAAGGGCCGCATCAGATCAAGGATGTGCCCAAGCTGAAAAAACTGGCCGAGGTATTCGGCATCGTCACCGAAGACCGTGAGGTCAAGGATATCGCCCTTGAGCTTGGGGAAAAAGCCCTGGCCGAATTCGGCAAGCAGGATGATGCGCCCCTTTCCATGTTGAAACGGGCCACACCCAAGCGCCAGGCCCTCTGGAACAAGCTCGGCATCGCACCGCGCGGCATTGACCGTGAGGTGGTGGAGATGATGCACCGCACCCATATGGGCGTTGATCAGGAATACCATAACATTATGCTCCAGGCCTCCCGCACCGCCTTGTCCGATGGCTGGGGCGCTTCCATGCTTTCCACCGAGCTGACCGACATCATGTTCGGCACTCCGGTGCCCCGCCGCGCCATCGTTGATCTCGGGGTGCTCAAGACCGATCAGGTCAACATCACCGTGCACGGGCATGAGCCTTTGCTCGCCGAGGCCTTGTGCATCGCGGCCCAGGATTCGGAGATGCTGGAACTGGCTAAAAAGAACGGAGCCAAGGGCATCAACCTTGCCGGCGTCTGTTGCACCGGCAACGAGATTCTCATGCGTCGCGGGATTCCGGTGGCCGGAGGTTTTGTCCAGCAGGAGATGGTCATCGCCACCGGCGCGGTGGAGGCGATGGTGGTTGATGTCCAGTGTGTCATGCAGTCCGTGGCCGAGGTGGCAAAGAATTTCCACACCGATATCATCACCACCAATTACCGGGCCAAGATGACCGGCGGTATCCATATCCAGTTCGAGGAGCACGAGGCGCTTGAGTCCGCCAAGAAGATCCTGACCCACGCCATCAAGAACTTCAAGAAGCGCGGCAAGTGCTTTATTCCCCAGGAAACCAAGATGGACGTGGTAGTGGGTTTCAGTCACGAAACCATCAACACCATGCTGGGCGGGCGGTTCCGCGCCAGTTACCGGCCGCTCAACGACAACATCATCAATGGCCGGATTCGCGGGGTGGCTGCCATCGTCGGCTGCGACAACTTCAAGCTTGCAGACGACACCCATGAAACCATCGTCAGGGAGTTGTTGAAAAACAACATCCTCGTCCTGGCCACGGGTTGCGCTGCAACCTCTCTTGGCAAGGCCGGCCTGCTCAACCCCGAGGCGGCCCGTTTCTGCGGGGATTCCTTGCGGGAGGTCTGCGAGACCGTGGGCATGCCGCCGGTGCTGCACATGGGCTCTTGCGTTGACAACTCCCGGATACTCATCGCCGCCACCGAAATGGTCCGCCAAGGCGGTTTGGGCGACGATATCTCCGATCTGCCCGCCATCGGCACCGCTCCCCTGTGGATGAGCGAAAAGGCCGTGGCCATCGGCCAGTATTTCGTGGCTTCCGGCGCTCAGGTTGTGTTTCAGAATCTGCCCATCACTGGGGCCAAGAACTTCAACAAGTATCTCACCGAAGGGTTGATGGACCAGGTGGGCGCGCACTGGAATATCGCCTCGGAGCCTCTGGAGATCGCCCGGATCATGATCGAAAAGATTGAGGAAAAGCGCGACGCCCTTGGGATCAACAAGAAGAAGGAGCGTGTCCTTTTCGACATGGATATGCGTCGTGACCTTGGCGGCGGTGGCCTGAAAGACGTTGGCTGCCATGGCCCGAGCGCCTCTTAATCTTTTTTTTAGAAGCAAGAATAAAGGATCATATCCGATGAAATCGGGAAGTCGTTTAGAACGGATTTTAACATCAGGAGAGTTCGCAGTCACCGGCGAGCTGGGGCCGCCCAAGAACGGCAATGCCGAATTGGTGCGGGAAAAAGCCCGGCTGCTCAAAGGGAGTGTTGACGCGGTCAACATCACCGACTGCCAGACCGCAATCGTCCGCATGTCCAGCATCAGCGCTGGCTTGTTGACCCTGGCCGAAGGGGTTGAGCCGGTCATCCAGATGACCTGCCGCGACCGCAACCGGATCGGGATGCAGAGCGATATCCTGGGCGCTGCCGCCTTGGGGCTGAAGAACCTGCTCTGCCTCACCGGCGACCACCAGAAATTCGGCAACCATCCCGGCTCCAAGGGCGTCTTTGACATGGATTCCATCCAGCTGCTCGGGATGGTCAAGACCATGCGGGATGAGAAGAAATTCCAGTGCGGCGAATTGATCAAGTCGCATGAGCCCAAGCTTTTCCTCGGCGCGGCGGCAAACCCGTTTGCCGGGCCTTCCGAGCAGTTTCGGGCCGCACGGCTGGCAAAAAAGGTCGCCAATGGCGCTGATTTTGTCCAGACCCAGATCATCTACAATGTGGAACGCTTTGCCAAATTCATGCAGGCGGTCCGTGATCTCGGCCTCCATAAAAAGGTTCACATCCTGGCCGGGGTAACCCCGCCGAAATCCGTGGGCATGGCCCGCTACATGAAGAGTTCCGTTCCGGGCATGGATGTCACCGATGAGGTGATCAAGCGGATGCAAGGGGCCAAGGACAAGGAAGACGAGGGCATCAACATCTGCGTTGATATCATCCGTCAGGTCCGCGAGATAGAAGGGGTGGCCGGCGTC
>JBAZCG010000081.1:0-14895 GCA_041671085.1 Desulfurivibrionaceae bacterium
GGTTGTCAAACGGGAGCGGGATGCCCCAGGTGAGCCGGGTGGTGGGCCGGGAGATGCAGAGATCCTCCAGGGGCTCCTTGAGAAAGGAGAGCACCTCGTTGCGGTACCGCTCCGGGGTGATGAATTCCGGATTTTTGCTGATATGGTCGATGAGCCACTCCTGGTACTTGCTCATCCGGAAAAAATAGTTCTGCTCGCTGATCCGCTCCGGTTCGGTGAGGTGGTCCGGACACTTGCCGTCCTTCAGCTCCTTTTCGGTGAGGAACTGTTCGCACCCCTTGCAGTACAGGCCGGTGTACTCGCTGAAATAGATGTCGCCCCGGTCGTAGACCTGCTGGAGAATCCCCTGCACCACCGCCATGTGGGCCGGATCGGTGGTGCGGACAAAGGTGTCCGGCGTGATGGCAAGCGGTGGCCAGGCCGCCTTGAACATGGCGCTGATGGTGTCCACGTATTCCTTTACGGAAACCCCGGCGTCCGCCGCGGCATGGACGATCTTGTCGCCGTGTTCGTCGGTGCCGGTCTGGAAGCGGACATCCTTGCCGAGCAAACGCTGATAGCGGCAAACGGTATCCGCCACCACTGTGGAATAGGCATGGCCCAGGTGGGGCTGGGCGTTGACGTAAAAGATCGGGGTGGTGAGGTAATAAACGTTCATTGCTCTGGCGCTTCCGGGGCTTTGTGGGGTCTGGGTTTTTTTCTTCTGGCCGGGGCGCCGCCTGCCTCGGGGTTTTGGGCTTGAGTTTGGGGCTGGGGTTGGGGTTGGCCTTGCGCCGGTTGCGCTGCCCTGGCCTGGCTCCACTCTTCCTTGGTGAGGATGATATTTCTTTCCTGACCCTCCAGCCAGGAGACCTCAAGGGTTTCCTCCAGGGCGTTGACCTTGATGATCTTGTAATTTTTCTCGCCCACGGTGATGGTCTTGCCCGGTTTGGGCATGGTTTTCCGCATGGCGTGGTAGGTGTCGTACTCGTAGGTGAGGCAGCAGAGCAACCGGTTGCAGATCCCGGAGATCTTGGCCGGGTTGAGGGGCAGACCCTGCTCCTTGGCCATCTTGATGGAAACCGGGGCAAAGTTCTTCAGGTACGATGAGCAGCAGAGTTCCCGGCCGCAGCAGCCCAAGCCGCCGATCATCTTGGTTTCGTGGCGCACCCCGACCTGGCGAATCTCCACCCTGGTGCGGAACTCCTGGACCAGATCCTTGACCAGCTCGCGGAAGTCGACCCGGGTGTCGGCGGTGAAGTAAAAGATGATCTTGCTGCCGTTTAAAAAACGCTCCACCTTGATGAGCTTCATGGGCAGGCCATGGGTGGCGATGAAACGGGTGCAGACGGTAAAGGCTTCCTGTTCCCGGTCAAGCAAGCGGGCGAATTTTTCCGTTTCGTCGCGGTTTCCCCGCCGGACGATCAGGTGGCTGCCCAACCGCTCCGGCTCGGTTCGTCCGGGGCAGGGCATGGTTTTGCCATGGATCGTGGCCGGTTCCAGGCCGTGTTCGGTCTGGACCATGACCAGTTCATTGACCTTGAGGTTCTGGATGCGGGAGACGGCGGAGAAAAATTGGTCCCCTGGCCGAAATTGAATAGTGTAGCAGGTTTCCGGCGCATTGTGCTGGTCTTCATGCACCAGCTCTTCAGCAGGAGGTGTTTCCGGGGTTTCGTTCATGTATTGCGCTCAAACAGCCAGTTGGCTGAAAAATAGTATGAATAATAGTCATGGAATGTAAGTGTTCCGCAGTGCCACAGATGCGAGGAAGAGGTCTGCGAAGTGTGCTATTGCACATGAGCAGGCCGATGACAGCAGCGCAGCGGCGAAGCAGATGTGGTGCTGCGGAATACTTACAAAAGGCGATCATACCATTAAAGCAGACCAAAGAAAAGTACTTCGCACACTGCGGTGGGGTTGCAGTTTCTGGCCAGTTGTTTCCGGGCCGTGTCCAGCAGCCGCAACCGCTCGGAGAGCTGGCCGCTGGACCAGCGGCGGCAGGCGGCAGGGAAGGTGGGGCTGAGATCGTGGTTGATGATCTTGCCCGGCGCGCCATGGCCGAAAAGGAGAAGATCATGGAGCCAAGTGGTGAGCAGCTCCAGAAGTTCGCCCAAATCCTCCTTGAGCTTGGCCGCTGATTCGGCGAGTTCGCCAAGTACCTGGATCGCGGCCGGGGTGTCCGGCTCAAGGTGCAGCAGCTGGCCGACAATCTCGCTGCGCATGGTCAGCAGATCCTTGGACAGAAGCAGTCTGGCGCGGCCCAGGCTGCCTTCGGCCATGGCCGCCAGGGTGGCCGCGCTCTCTGGTTCCAGGCCGGATTCCCGCACCAGGATTTTTGCCACCTCATCCTGGGGAAGCGGAAAAAAAAGCACGGTCTGGCAGCGGGAAAGGATGGTGGGCAAAATAACCCCCGCCTCGTCGGCGGTGAGGATCAGCATGGTATGATCGGGCGGTTCTTCCAGGGTCTTGAGCAGGCTGTTGGCCGCCTCCCGCCGCATGGTGTGGATATCGCAGAGCAGCGCCACCCGGAGCTTTGCCTCAAAAGGGGGAAAGGCCAGGGCTTTTTTGAGTTCGCGCACCTGGTTGATCTTGATGGCCGCGCCCTCCGGTTCGATGACGAGAAAATCCGGGTGGCTGCCAGCCTGAAATTTAAGGCAGGCGGGGCACAGGCCGCAGGGCTCGTGACCCGCCGGGTTTTGGCAGTTGAGGGCGGCGGCAAAGGCGCGAGCCAAGGTTTTTTTGCCCACCCCCATGGCCCCTTTGAAGAGCAGGGCGTGGCTCAGCCGTTCTTGCTCCACGGCGCGCTGCAACAGGGATTTAGCCTTGTTTTGCCCGATGATGTGGGCAAAAGAAAGGGGGATGTTTTCCTGGGACTGTTTCATGCCCGTATCATAAAGGCGGTCGGTGAAAGGCGCAAGGTGAAAGGCGGGGAAGAAGCGAAGCCAGACTCCGCAGGGCGCTGGCAGAGGCTGACCGGGGAAAAGGGTCTTTTTGTCTGGGTAACGCAATTTCCTGCGGAAAAAAGTGTGGTTTAATGATAGGTTGAGTCCTTGTTATTTTCGCCGCTACTTTGTGCATACACATTTTAGGATACGACCATGGGAACGACAGTCCGCCAGCTATACCGCGCCATTGATGGCACTCGTGAATACTGTTTCAATATCGAAAGCACCTCCCCCCTGACCGCAACCGAGCTACAGAGGCTCCGGCTGGTCTTGGCCGACGGCTTTTTGGCCGCAACGGTCACCGACGCCCCCCATCTCGCCGGAGAGCGGGTGGTGGAGTTGGGCCCGCGGCTCAATTTCGCCACGGCCTGGTCGTCGAACCTGGTCTCCATCTGCCGGGCCATCGGCCTGGACTCGGTGACCAGGGTGGAGCGCTCCCGCCGCTTTCTGGTGGATGCGGGCGAGGATCTTGCGGCCTTTGTCGCGGCCAACCACGACCGGATGACCGAGTGCCTTTACCTGGCGCCGCTCACCACCTTTGAAACCGGGGTGACCCCGGAGCCGGTGTATGCAATCGACCTCATCAGCCAGGGGCCGGACGGGCTGTCGGCCATCCCCGGCATCTCCATGGACGAGTGGGACCGGAATTTCTACTACGACTATTTTGTTACCAAGCACAAGCGCAACCCCACCATTGTCGAGATCATGGATCTCAACAACGCCAACTCCGAGCATTCCCGGCACGGCTTTTTCAGGGGCAAGCAGATCATCGACGGCGTGGTGCAGGAAAAGAATCTTTTTCAGCTGGTCACCGACACCCTCACCGCCCACCCCAAGGGCAGTGTCATCGCTTTTAAGGACAACTCCAGCGCCGTTGAAGGCCACACAATCA
Source organism: Desulfurivibrionaceae bacterium (assembly GCA_041671085.1). GTDB lineage: Bacteria > Desulfobacterota > Desulfobulbia > Desulfobulbales > Desulfurivibrionaceae > Thiovibrio. Next base: position 3,817 of record JBAZCG010000081.1, read on the forward strand.
CCACCCTCATCCCGGCGGAGCCGGGCGCGCCGTCCCCGCTTGCCGCCCAGGAGGTGGTCTACCATGTGCTGCTCACCGCCGAGACCCATAACTTCCCCACCGGGGTGGCCCCGTTTCCCGGCGCAGAAACCGGCACCGGCGGCAGAATCCGCGACGTGCAGGGCACCGGCAAGGGCGGCTTTGTCATGGCCGGAACCGCTGGCTACTGCGTGGCCAATCTCCATATTCCCGGCTACGACCTGCCCTGGGAGAACCGCTACGACTGCCCGGATAACCTGGCCAGCGCCCTAACCATCGAGATCGAGGCGTCTAACGGCGCCTCGGATTACGGCAACAAATTCGGCGAGCCCCTGATCCTGGGCTTCACCCGCTCCTTTGACCTGCGGCTTGACGACGGCGAGCGGTGGGGGTTCTTAAAGCCCATCATGTTCACCGCCGGTGTCGGCCAGATCGACGCGAGGCACACCGCCAAGGCCAAGGAGGAGAAGGGCATGCTCATCGTCCAGGTGGGCGGCCCGGCCTACCGGGTGGGTTTTGGCGGCGGCGCCGCCTCCAGCATGCTCCAGGGCGAGAATGTTTCCGAGCTTGATTTCGATGCGGTCCAGCGCGGCGACGCCGAGATGGAGCAGAAGATGAACCGGGTGATCCGGGCCTGCAACGAGATGGGCGACAAGACCCTGATCGACGTGATCCACGACCAGGGCGCGGGCGGCCCGGCCAATGTCTTAAAGGAGCTGGTGGAGAAATCCGGCGGCCGCATCGAGATCCGCAACATCCGGGTGGGCGACCCCACCATGAGCGTGTTGGAGATCTACGTGGCCGAGTACCAGGAGCGCAACGGCTTTTTGATCCGGCCCGAGAATATCAAAAAATTCCAAGCCATCTGCGCCCGGGAAAAGGTGGCCTGCGAGGTGCTGGGCGAGGTGACCGGCGATCTCCGCTTTGTGGTGCATGACAGCCAGGACGGCTCCACCCCGGTGGATATCGAGCTCAACGAACTGCTGGGCAATGTGCCGGTCAAAACATTCAGCGATAATCGTCGCCAGCCGGGCTTTAAGCCCTTGTTGGTGCAGGATCTCAGCGTCAAAGACGCCCTGCACAATGTCCTGCGGCTGGTTTCCGTGGGCTCCAAACGGTTTCTCACCAACAAGGTGGACCGGGCCGTGACCGGGTTGATCGTGCGGCAGCAATGCTGTGGCCCCTTGCAGCTGCCGGTGAGCGACGTGGCGGTCTTGGCCCAGAGCCATTTTGCCAAGTCCGGGGTGGCCACGGCCATTGGCGAGCAGCCGATCAAGATGCTGGTCAACCCGGCGGCCGGGGCGCGGATGGCCGTGGGCGAGGCTCTGACTAATCTGGTCTGGGCCAAGGTGGTAGATTTGGAGCAGGTGAAATGCTCGGCCAACTGGATGTGGGCCCCCAAGCTGGAAGGCGAGGGCGCGGCCATGTACGACGCGGCTCTGGCCATGCGCGAGGCCATGCTCGGGGTGGGCATTGGGGTGGACGGCGGCAAGGACAGCCTCTCCATGGCCACCAAGGTGGGCAAGGAAACGGTCAAGTCGCCCAGGGAGCTGGTGATCTCGGTGTACGGGGCGGTGGCGGATATCGGAAAGGTGGTGAGCCCGGACATCAAACAGCCCGGCTCCACCCTGCTGTTTATCGATCTGGGCGGCGGCAAAAACCGGCTCGGCGGCACGGCCCTGGCCCAGACCCTGGGCCAGCTTGGCAACGAGTCGCCGGACATGGACAATCCTGCCCTGGTGAAAAAGGGTTTTTGCGCGGTGCAGGAGCTGATTGACCAGGGACTGATCGCGGCGGGCCACGACCGCAGCGACGGCGGGCTCATCACCACCGTGTTGGAGATGGCATTTTCCGGCAACTGCGGTCTGGACCTGGCCATGATCGGCATGAGTACGACCATCGAAGCGTTGTTCAGCGAAGAGCTGGGTCTGGTGCTGGAATGCGTGGCCGGACAGGAAGAGGCGGTGCAAAAGGTTCTGGCCGGATACGGGGTGCCTGTTGTCCTGCTCGGCACAACCACCAAGGCCAAGGAGATCCGGATCAGCTATAACGGCGCGATGGTGCTGAGCGAGGATATGCGGCTTTTGCGCCAGTGGTGGGAGGAGACCAGCTACCAGCTGGAGCGGCTCCAGATCAAGCCCGGATGCGCTGACGAGGAAAAGCAAAATATCTACGACCGCAAGGGGCCGACCTACCGCCTGAGCTTCACCCCGGCAAAGACTGCACCCGAACTGCTGGCCAAATCCAACAAGCCCAAGGTCGCCATCCTGCGCGACGAGGGCTCCAACTCCGACCGGGAGATGAGTTCGGCCTTTTATGCCGCGGGTTTTGAGCCCTGGGACGTGACCATGACCGACCTGCTGGACGGCCGTATCACCCTTGACGGCTTCCGGGGGCTGGCCGCGGTGGGCGGCTTTTCTTACGCCGACGTGCCCGAGTCCGCCAAGGGCTGGGCCGCCACCATCTTGTTCAACGACCGTCTCAAGGCGATGTTCCAGTCCTTTTACGACCGGACTGATACCTTTACCCTGGGCATCTGCAACGGCTGCCAGCTCTTCGGTCTGCTGGGGTTGGTGCCCTGGCAGGGGAGGCTCCCGGCTGAGCAGCAGCCCCGCTTCATCCACAATCTTTCCGGCCGGTTCGAATCGCGCTGGGTCACGGTCAAGGTGCTCAAAAGCCCGGCCATGATGCTCAAGGGCATGGAGGATCTGACCTTCGGCATCCACGTGGATCACGGCGAAGGGTTCCTCCATTTCCCCGACCCGGCCATCAAGGCGCAGGTGCTGGCCGGCAACCTTGCCACCCTGGCCTATGTGGACGACGCGGGCCAGCCCACCGAGGCGTATCCCTTCAACCCCAACGGCTCCCCCGGCGGCCTCACCGGCCTCTGCTCGCCCGACGGCAGGCACTTGGCCATGATGCCGCATCCGGAACGGGCCTTCTTGCCCTGGCAGTGCCACTGGTTGCCCGAGGAGATGAAGCAGTTGGAGGTTTCACCCTGGTTGAGGATGTTTCAGAATGCCTATGAATGGTGCATGAAATAGCGAAAATATTTACAGCTCAGCGCTGAAATGGTATATCGATCTGCGAGTGAGTCCGCTTGTTGCCTGTTGGTGCAAGCGATTTCGTGTAATCTTCTTGATGAGACCGGATTATGATGAAGCGAGTGGGAATTTTGGCGTTTTGCGTGATGATTTCCAGTATCTCTACCTCGGCGTTGGCCGAGGGCGTGGATGGCAAGGCAGTGCTTGGCGGCGCCATCGGCGGTGCGGCAGGCGCAGCGGTTGGCTCGGCAGTGGGCGGGAAGACCGGGGCCATTGTCGGCGCTGGGGTCGGCGGCGCGGCTGGGGCGGCCATAGCCACCTCGGACAGCAACCCGAGGGAAAAGGTGGTGGTTGTCCATGATGACGATCACCATGATAATGGCCGCCATCTTGGACATAAGAAGCACCGCAAGGGTCACGGGCATGATTGACCTGTTCCGTTCGCGGTGAGCCTGTCGAACCGCGGTGGTTGGCCTTCGACACGCTCAGTCTGAACGATTGACACAAGAAAGGGGCATCTCGCTGAGAGATGCCCCTTTCTTGTATGGAAGGCCCTGGAATTTACAAACCAAACAGCGTCCGCTGGCGCGGGTCCACCCCGTTGTCCTGGCCTTGGTCCACGGAGGAAGCGCCATCATCCCCCCGGTGCCCCTTGACAAAGAGGAACCGTTCCAGATTGCGCTGGAACTCCGTCCACTGATACCCTTCACCCTTTGCCTGCCCGGCCAACCGATCCAGGTAGTTGATCTTGGCGTCCAGGTCGTCCAGAAAGTTCAAGGCAAACGCCTCCTGCATCATGGGCAGGGAGGGGGAGCCGAACTCATACCGGCCGTGATGGCTTAATATAAGATGTTTGAGCCGGTCCCCCAGCTCTTCCGGGAACCCGGAGATGCTATTGATTTTTTCCTGAATCATCTCGATCCCAAGAACCATGTGCCCCACCAGCCTGCCCCGGTCCGAGTACTCGAAGGGGAAGGAGTCGAAGCTGAATTCCTTGAGCTTGCCGATGTCGTGCAGAAGCGCCCCGGTCATGAGCAGCGAGCGGTCCAGGCCCGGATAGAGGGCACTGACGCTGTCCGCCAGCCTCGCCACGGCCAGGGTATGTTCCAACAGTCCGCCCACATAGGCATGGTGCATCGCCTTGGCGGCGGGCGCTTTTTTCATGGCTCCCATGAGCTTGCGCTCCCCGAACAGGGCAAGGAGTAATTCTTTGAGAAAAGGGTTCTCCACGCTGGACGCCAATTTGACCAACTCCTTGGCCATGGCGGTGACGTTGCCCTGGACGCTGGGGACAAACTGGGCGAGATCAACCTCGCTCTCCGCAATCCGGCTGAGGCTGTCGATCCTAAGCTGAAGGATGCCCTTGTATGCCTGGGCCTGCCCGGAAACGGAAACGATGGCCCCGGCCGGGCACTCGCCCATGAGCTGCTCGGCATTCTCCCAGACCCGGCCGGAGATCTCGCCGCTGGCGTCCATCAGGACCAGGCCCAGGTAGGGCTTGCCCGCCTTGGTTTCGCCCCGGCTCATCTCGCGGACCAGGAAAAGGTCGTGGATTGTCTGGCCGTCGGTGATTTCTTTTATCGTGATGGTTTTCGCAGTTGTCATGGGGCTCGAAAATATGGTTGAGGATATTCTTGTGGGAGTAAACTATGTTGAATAGTTGGGCGGCGATTGTTTCCTTTTCTTCCAGATGCAGGGCATCAATCATTTAATAATGATACCGTGCCTGGAGAAAATCCACGCGCTCATCCGTCACCAGATAGACAATTCTGTGTTCCTGCGTCAACCTTCGGGACCACATGCCCGGAGCAAGGTATTTTAATGGTTCTGGTTTACCAATACCAAGGAAGGGGTCGCGCAGGATCGCCTCGATGAGGGTGAAGGCGCGCAGGGCAATCTTCCGTTCTGTTTCCACCCAGTGAAGGAGATCCTCCCGAAACTCAGGATGAAACACGGCGCCTCTGGCGTTTTTGTCGCTGGCCGGGAGGGGCTTTTTCACTCAATTCCCATTTCATTTTTGAGTGTTCGCGGCGATTCGGCTCGGCCCTCCCGATTCAATGCTCGCTCCAAGGCGGCAAGAAGCCGCCGTGCATTTTCTGGGGATCGCAAGAGGTGGGCGGTTTCCTGGAGGCTTGCAAGCTCATCGGCGGCAATAAGGGCCACGTCTTCGGCTCCACGCCGATGGATGATGATGGTTTCCCGATTTGTTGTCGCGGCATCGCAAAGTCCGGCGAATCTGGCGCGTGCATCGGTGTAGGTAGTCTGGATTGGCATGGCATTCCCCCCTATTAATTACGTACAGAAATACTGTACAGCACGGAAGGGGTTCCGTCAAGCCGGATCGGATATGAATTCTACTCGATGGGGCTGGTGTCGGGCAACGGACTATCGACGTGGGCTTTTCTTCTTCGCAACCCGTACCACCCCAAGATGGGGCGATTTCCATTCAAGCCTGAAAATTGGGCCAATATCGGGAATCGCTGGCAGATACTCCGGGACGAGATCGCTTAAGGCGACAGGGGGCGTTCCTTTTATTTTTTCGTGACGTTGTATAGCGTTAAGAACCGTAACTGCTTTTTCAAAGGCAACGATTTCCTCTGCGTATCGTTTTTTGATACGTTCATCTTTTTCTGAAGCATACATGCCCCGCAACCCAATCAACGCGGCATAAATATTCCCGCCCTCGGCCGAGAGGATGTTGGCAAGGTGCTCCAAAAGAGGGGGGCCATTGGGCCGTTTCGCGGCAAGGCGAAAGAGCCGCGCTGCTTCCAAGGGTTCGTCAAGGTAGTAAAAATGGTTGAACCCGGCAAAAAATGGGAGCACATAATTGTTTGGCAGGGCGGCCATTCCTTGGGCAAGCACGCTGTTTGCGTAACGGGCGTACTCGTTGTTGATGTCGGGCAGAATTGCCTGGCAGAGAAAATAGGTGTCGATGAACTGCGGATGCAAGGTTGCAGCGGCGGTAAAGTGCTGGGCAAGGGGCTCGGCATATTCCAGCGGATCACGGCCAGGCTTGACTCCGCCATAAAAAACGCTGGCCTTGATAAACTGTATTTCCCCGCCCAGTTGGTGGAGATAACCGAAGGCGATTTTCTGAATTACCGTGGGCAGGGGATGGGAAAGCTGCTGGCTGCTCTCGGCAAAACGGGCCTCCTGGAGGGAAAAGAGAGTCCCATAGAAGAAAAGTAGGAGAAAAAAAAGAGGCAGTCTGGCGCTCATTGCAAATCCCGGCGTTGGTAGACAAGGCAGGCAAGCCAGAGAAATAGGCCAAGATAGGAGATGGTTAGCCCAAAGTTGACCAGCAGGAGCGAGATATCCGGCAGCGGAGCCGAAGAGGCGATCATGTTCTTGAAATCCAGCCGGTCAAAATCCGGGAAAATCGCAGTCATCCATAGGAGCATCGTCTTTAGGCCGGTTAACCCTTCGGTCCGAGCAGCTTGCTGATTCACGGCCTCCCGCACCACCGGCAGCCCGGAGCAGATGGCATAAAAGGAAAGGGAGATAAGCAGAACCGGAAAGCTGCCGCGCACCAGGCCGGAGAACAGGAGAATCACGGAAAGCAGCATCAGCTCCATGGCAATAAGGCCGAACCAGGCCAGCAGGTATGGCACAATATGGAACTGGCTGAAGTACACCGGCGGCACCAGCTGTTTGATGATCAGCAGGGTGCCAAATCCCAGTCCGCACAGAAGCAGGTTCAGCAGGAGGAGCAGTCCGGCCAACCCGGCGAAGATGCCGAGGACATATTCTCCCCGTGAAATCGGTCGTGCCAGCAGGGAATAGATGACCTTTCTTTCTTCATCCAGGGCAATGACCTGTACCCCGTGGAAAAACAGAAAAATACAGCCGGAAAGCCAGGCCAGGGAGAGGATGAAGTCACTGGAGGCTCTGCCAATATCCCTGGGAATGAAGTCAAAGAACAGAAGCGCCCCAGCTTGGGCCGCCATGGAAAGGACAATGAGGCCCATGAGCGCATGACGGCGGAGGCCGTCGATCAGGACGAGGCGTGCAATGGCTGCGATGCGCTTCAGAGCACTAAGCATTTTTGGTCACCTGCTGCACAAGGTTGAGATACCCCTCCATAAAGGTGGGGCAGTCCTGCTGTTCCGCAAGAACCTGAGGGGAGCCCACGAAGAGATTCCTCGCCCGGTGCAGCACCAGAACCCGGTCCACCAGGCGATCCACGTCTTCCAGAATATGCGAGCAGAACAGGATGGTTTTTCCCTGGTTCTTCAGTTCGGCAATGAGTGCGAGAATATCGGCCCTCCCAATGGGATCCAGGCCGCTCATGGGTTCGTCCAGGATGAGCAGCTCCGGGTCGTTGAGCAGGGCAATGGTAAAATTGGCCCGTTGTTGCATGCCCTTGGAATAATTGCGGAGCGGTCTTTTCCGGGCGTCCCATAACCCGAGACGGCGCAGCCATTTCTCAGAAGCTGTGCGAGTATCCTGTTGCGACAGATTGCAGGTGCTGCCCGTAAAACGCAGCATGTCCAGGACGGTGAGGTTTGAGGGGAAATTGGCGGTCTCCGGCAGATAGCCAATTTGGCTCCGGATTGTGTGTTGTGCCGGGGTTTGTCCTAATATGGCGATGGAACCCGCATCCGGCCGGATGAAATCCATGAGCAGTTTGATACAGGTACTCTTGCCCGCACCGTTGGCGCCGATGAGGCCAAGGGTTTCCCCTTTTGTAACAGTAAAGGAGAGATCGGCAAGGGCAGTGTGTGCTGGCGTGGCAATCTCTTTCGCATAGGTCTTGGCAACGTGCTCAAAGGCAATCACTTTTCCCCTTTCATGGAGAAATTCATGAATAAAAAAGCGCCGGTTCAAAGAATATTTAAACCGGCGCCAAGGTGGATCTTCGTTAGATTGGTAATGAAGCAGGTATGCTTACTTCACAACCCATGTTGTGGCGGCAATAGTACCAAAGTCATCCACAGCTATTACGGAGGGAGGGGTATTGGTAGCCGATACAGATAGCGCTGTTCCGGCGTCAACCGCTGTTGGGTCTTGATATACCATGGTTACGTCGCTGTCAACACCGAAGAGGGTGTCTCCCTGAACATGCTTGGAGACCGCAGTAAAGGAGTCGAACGGGCCGGAGCTGTTAGCGATAATTGAAACACCATTGCCCAAGGCGATGGCATTAGCCCTACCGGTGCCAGCATTATCCTCTGCGACAAGAAAGTCGCTGGTAGCAGCACCATCGCCGCCGGTGACCAAGTTCCCCGGAATTGCAGTGCCTGCTGCTACCCGAGCGTCTGCCAATAGAATTACTGCTGCCAGGTCTGCTGCTTCATTAGTGATTGCAAATCCTTGCCAATCCGCGAAAAATGCAGCTTCTGAGGTTGCGAGATTCTTTACGTCGCTGAGTGCGGAAGTGTTGAAGCCACGAATCCGGTACGCTGCAAACTGCGGAATGGCGATGGCCGCCAGGATGCCGATGATCGCGACAACGATCATCAACTCTACGAGGGTGAAACCTTTTTGGTTTTTCATGGTTGTGCTCCTTTGTGTGGGTGGTGGTGCTTGTTCAATATAAAAATAAATACCTAACATGGGTCTCGTTACGGAGTAAACCATTTCCAATTTTCATGCCAGGGCGAGGATTATTTTGAGAATTGGAATTTGTTTTTAGATTTTAGCCTGTTGTCGCAACATGTAAAAAAAGTAATGCGTTGGGAATGGGCATTTTGACATATTTTGTCATATTTCATTGACGTTGCGTGTCAATACAATCAAGGGAGCAAGGGCGACGTATTTTTTTGCGAAGAAACGAAGAGGGCGTGTATGCTGGATAGGTGTCGAGAATCGTTTTAAGTGAAGCCCAACGGTCCTTCCCGTGTAGGCGGGAATCCATAACGCACTGAATTTACAAAAATGGATTCCCGATAAAAGCATTCGGGAATAACATATTGGTTATTTTGCAAGAGCCTCATGTGTTTGCAAAACCGTGATGAACCAGGAGGAGAACCATGAAGGTCTGGAATTTGAAGGCGCAGACGATTCTAGTCTTTTTTCTGGTTCTTGGGGTTGGCATGCTCCTGGTCAACGTTGTGTCCATGCAACTCTGGAAGCGGCAGGCCGTCGGGGCTGACCTGGATCATGCCAGGAGCCTGCTGGCGACTCTGGCCCGGACTCTGCCAGCGGTTAGCGAAGAGCGGTTCAGGGCGGAAATAAAGCAGGTAATGCAGTCGGATGAGGCTGTTGTCTGTGTCGGCGTGGGAAACGCGCAGGGCACAACCAGCAACATCTCGCCGGCATGTGAGGATTTTTCCGAGGCTCTGGCGAGCGCCTTGGCGAACGCCGTGCATTCCGGGGCTGCGAACAACCGGTTGCTTTCTCCTCCCAGCGGCTCAACCATGCGAAAGAACGTGTTGCTTGTTGCCCAGCCCTTTCGATCTCCGGATGGGGCAAGGGGCGCTGTGGCCATGGTCCGCTCCACCGAGGCAATTGATGCGCAGCTATGGGAAAATGAAAAGATCATCTTGGCCTATATCCTTGCCAATGCGGTGGTGCTTGCGGTTGTCGGTTTTTTCCGCATGGTCAAGCTTGTTGTTCGCCCACTGGAGCGCCTTGCCGAGCAGGCGGACACCTATTCTGTCCGGCATGATTTTTTGCCCTTTCCCGGACGCACGGGCAATGAGTTTGGCCGTCTCTCCTCAAGCTTGAACCGGATGATCGCGCAACTTGAAGAGGACCGCGCCTCACTTGTCCAGAAGGTGGATTCGCTACGGCTTGCCAACGAAGAGTTGGAGCGGAACCGGCGCGAGATGGTCAGGACGGAAAAGATGGCCTCCATCGGTAGGCTGGCTGCCGGTCTTGCCCATGAGATAGGGAACCCGCTTGGCGTTGTGCAGGGATATCTGGATCTTCTCGGGCAAGAGGAATCGTCCCCTGGCGAAAGGAAGGAGTTCGCCAGGCGCGCCGAACAGGAGGTAACGCGGGTGGGCAGGCTGATCAGGCAGTTGCTCGATTATGCCCGTCCTGTTGAAGGCGCTCCCGCGCCGGTGCGGGTGCGGGAACTTTTGGCGGATTGCCTGGAGCTGTTTCGCCATGGCAACCATGCCCACATCGATTTTTCCCTCAGGCCGGAGGCGGACGAAGATCTGGTTTTTGCCGATGCCGACGGGTTGCGCCAGATTTTTGTGAATTGTTTCATGAATGCGGTTGATGCCCTTGGCGCGCTTCCGGAAGGGAAGGTCACCGCGCGGTGCTTTAATGAAGATGAGCGTGATCGCCGATATATCCGGGTCGTTATCGAGGATAACGGTCCGGGAATTGCAAAAGAATATCTGGAGAGCGTTTTCGAGCCTTTTTTCACCACCAAGGAGCCGGGCAGAGGCACGGGACTGGGGCTGGCGGTGTCGTGTTCGCTTGTCGAGAAATGGGGCGGGAGGATGTGGGCTGAAAGCGGCCGGGCTGAAGATGGCGGGGGCGCCGCGATTTGGATTTCGTTGCCCTTGGCAGCTCGTGGGGAAGGTGCTGGTTTTTTTGCGGACAATGATGGTGGTGTGACAGGGGATGTGCATGGGTGATGCGGGCAGATTGCTGATAATCGATGATGAGGAAAGCATGCTGGAGATGCTTTCCATAGTCACCACCAAGGCAGGATACGATGTAGCCCTGGCCCGTAACGGCGAGGAGGGGCTCGTTGCCTTGGGAAAAGAAACCTTTTCCCAAGTACTGTGCGATTTGAAGATGCCCCGTCTTGACGGGATGGCGTTTCTGGAAAAAGCCAAGGAACAGGGCGTTGATGCACCTATTATAATGATGTCCGCCTATGCGGCCATCGAGGATGCCGTGGCCGCGATAAAGGCCGGGGCCTATGATTTTATTACCAAGCCCTTCAAGGCGGACGAAGTGCTCCTGACCCTGGGCAGGGCTGCGGAGCATATGCGGTTACGGCGGGAAAATCTCCTGCTGCGTAGGCAGATTGATGATTTGCAGCGTGAGCAGGGTCTTGGCGATATGGTCGGCAAGAGCGGCGTCATGGTCTCCTTTCTGCAAACAGTAGTCA
>JBAZCG010000082.1:0-14449 GCA_041671085.1 Desulfurivibrionaceae bacterium
GACCAGCAGATTCATGAACATCTGGTTGAGCTGCTGCGGATTGCAGACGGTGGGAGGCAGCTCCCCGTATTCCTTCTTCACCTCGCATTTGTATTTCAGCTCGTTCCAGACAATGTTAAGGGTGGTGTCCAGGCATTCGTTGATATCGGCGGCCAAGCGCTCGGCCTGGTCGATCCTGGAGAAATTCTTGAGGCCCTGGACGATTTTCTTGACCCGGCCCGCGCCGTCCAAGGATTCTTCCACCAGATGCACGGCGTCTTCCATGATGTAGTCGATTTTAAGTTGTTTGCGCAGGTCGGCAAGTTCCTCGTCCGGAGCATCCTGCGGGAGCTTCGCCTCAAGGGTTCGGATAAATTCGGTGAGACGCTCCAGATATTTTGTCAGGGAACTCAGATTGCTTGAAATAAAGCCCATGGGGTTGTTTATTTCGTGGGCCACGCCTGCAGCCAACTGGCCCACCGAGGCCATCTTTTCCTGTTGCAGGATCTGGGCCTGATTTTTTTTCAGGGTCTCATGAGCAATAACCAACTCCTGGGTTTTTGCGGCGACAATGTGCTGGAGGTTATCGCGGTATTCCTGAAGCTGTTGCTCTGCTAAATCCCGCTCATGAATACGGCGTTGCAGGCGGCGGGTACCAATCCAGATACTCACAAGACCCAACAACCACAATATGCTGTAGGAGAGCCATTCTGGAATAGCCTCCCTTATTTTCTGCTCGACAAAAGGGGAGAGGGGCAGGGAGGTACTCACTCCGCCCCGGACGTCACCTTCTTTGTATCCCTGGTGAGCGTGACATTTGAGACAACTCTTTTTCGTGATCAGGGGCTGCATCATGCGGAGGGAAAGGACTCCATCCACTTCGACGTACTCCTTCACCTCCTTATTCCCCTGCGCCAAGGCAAGAAGCGCTTTTTTTTCCCAAGGATCAGGCGCGTTTTCCGGGCGGAGTGGTTTAAGGCTGGTGAGTCGGCCATGCATGCCGTAAAGCTCTGGATACTCCTCATGGATTTGGCGCATGATGTAGGCGGGATTCATCAAGGTCAAGCGCCGCCCGGAGGGAGTGGTAATGTCCCGTTCAGGGATATTGGCAAGGTAGGGGTTGGGGGGCGTTTTCTCGTCAATCGGCACATAGACTCCGCCGTGGGAGGTCGCCCACAGGCGAAAGGTCAGGTCGCGCCTATAAGAAACTCGGGCTTCTAGTTGGGCGAGTTCCTTTGGATGGGTATCTAGATGCAGATATAGGCTCAAGAAGAGCAAGGCAAAAACGATCACTGTCCAGCCGATCATTCCCGTGAGAATATGGCGGCGAAATGAAATTGCGCGGTTATTTTTGGATTCCAATGGCTCCCTCCTTGCCATCCTGTTTTGAAATGGCCTTGTTAGAGGGTAGCATTGGTTCAGTCGTTTATACAAACAAAAATAAGGATGGGTAAGGGAAGGCGAGGAATTTCGCTGGGTTCCGGGAAGTGAAGGGGAACGGTGGCGCCATCTGTTTTACCGCAGGCAGGAGAGCGTGGCCGCAGGCTATTGCCGGTTATTGCCCCGGAGACAGCGCGGCGACCACCGGAATCTTGACCGTGAAGGTGGTGCCCTTGCCCTCAACGCTTTCCACCTGGATATCGCCTTGGTGGTTTTTGACCACGATGTCGTAGACGATGCTCAATCCCAACCCCGTGCCCTTGCCCACCTCTTTGCTGGTGTAGAACGGCTCGAAGATCCGTTTGATCTTGTCCTGGGGAATCCCGCAGCCGGTGTCGCTGATGCGGGTGTAGATGAAATCCTGGTCGGCCCAGGTCTTGATCCTGATTTCGCCCTTGGTTTCAATGGCCTGGGCCGCGTTGACCAGCAGATTCATGAACATCTGGTTGAGCTGCTGCGGATTGCAGACGGTGGGAGGCAGCTCCCCGTATTCCTTCTGCACCGTGCATTTGTATTTCAGCTCGTTCCAGACGATGTTGAGGGTGGTGTCCAGGCATTCGTTGATATCGGCGACCAACCGCTCGGCCTGATCGATCCGGGAAAAATTTTTGAGCCCCTGAACGATCTTTTTGACCCGGCCCGCGCCGTCCAGGGATTCTTCCACCAGATGCACTGCGTCTTCCATGATGTAGTCGATCTTGAGTTTTTTGCGCAGGGCGGCAAGCTCCTCGTCCGGCGGCTCCTGCGGGAGCTTTGCCTCAAGGGCTCGGATAAATTCGGTGAGGCGCTCCAGGTACTTGGTCAAGGAGCCAAGATTGCTTGAGATAAAGCCCATGGGGTTGTTTATTTCGTGGGCCACGCCTGCGGCCAACTGGCCGACGGAGGCCATCTTTTCCTGTTGCAGGATCTGGGCCTGACTCTGCTTGAGGGTGTCGTGGGCCAGGGCGAGTTCCTGCTGCTGGCGGTGCAGCTGGTCGTTGGAGGCGGCCAGTTCCTCGGCAAACTTGTGTGCCTCTTCAATGGCCTTTTCCATGGCAATCTCGTTTTCAATCCTTTCGCTTATATCTCGATGGCAATCCAGCATGCCGACGAATTTGTCGTTGGCGCCGTAGAGAGGGACAGCGGTAGTCCAGCAGTTTATGATCTTCCCGTTGAGGCTTTCCTTGACGGATTCATATTCAACCCGTTTTTTGCCGGCCAGTATCTGTCGCAGGGGGCAGTCTTCGGTGTTGCAGAGAGGGCTCCAGAGCACATCATGGCATTTTTTGCCCAGGATATCCTTATGCGCCATCCCCGTCATGGCGACAAAGGTTTTGTTGACCTGCATGACAGTGAAATTCTTGTCAACAACCCGCATGCCGTCGGCTGCTACATCCAAGATTTGGGTGAGAAAGAGATTGGCGGATTTGACCTTTTTTTCCGCTTGCTCCCGCTGACGCAAGAACACCTCTGTCTGCCGATACAGATAACCCATTGCCGCGAGGACAAAAAGGGTCATCCCGGCGAGAAGTATGCCGGCCTTGCCGAACAGCGCCTGGTGAAGCCGGGCGTCTATCTGGCCATATTCCTGGAAATAGTTGATTTGCCAGCCCGGCGAGCTGGAGAGCGGGGAATGGGAAAAAAGATATCCCCGGCCATCGGGGAAACGGGCTGTGCCCCTGGCCTCATCAAAGGTTAGGGGGAGTTGGGCGGGAGTCTCGCTCATGAGCAGTTTGTTTTCGGCAATATCGGCGAGCGCCTCCGGTGTGGTGGGCCCCTGCACCTTGAAGAGCCATTCCTGTTTGTTGGTGGCAAAAACGAGGTTGTGTTCGTCGGTTAGGCTGACGATTCCGGTGGAATGGGCAAAGATTTCCCCAATATCGGCCAGCGGTATGGTAAGGAGAGCGACGCCGACCGCCGTATTCTCGGAGAAAACCGGCTGGCTCAGATTGATGGCCGGTTCCTTGCTTGTCCACCCTTGAACCAGGGCGGTGAAGGGCTTTCCTGCCAGCGCTTTCTGGAAAAAGGGTCGCTGGGCGTAGTCATCGCCGATCTGGACAGGGGATTTTTTCCCGGAGCTAGCGGCGATAACAAGCCCGTCTTTGTTGATGAGGCAACAGCGGGTGGCGTTGTAGGCCTCACGGAAATCGTCCAGCGCTAATTGTACCTCCGCCAGGGTTTCCGGGGTTTGCCTGTTGAAAAAATTCTGAACCGACCACATATCGGCCAGAACCGCCACCGCCCTTTGGTCGGTTTTCAGAATGGAGGAAAGGCCCTTGTCGAGGTGTTCGATGCTATCTTGGGCCGTTTTTCTGGCCTGGTCATGGATCAGGGTGGTGACCGTATGGAAATACACGACTCCGCCGGTGATGGTGGCGGCAAGGGCAAGGAGCCCAAGGGCAAGAAAGATAATCCGGAATTTCATCTGTATGGTAGTCCATGTTGTTCGGTAAGGAATCGAATCTGATTATGATAGTAGCACAGGAGCAGGGTGGTGTCTAATTACAGTTCGCTTTCGGGTGATTTTACCGTGTCGCTTGTCCTTTTTTTATCTTTTCCCCTAGGGGGATTATGATACCATACCTCAGGATACGGTGCGTCTTGCACGGGCGGCAGAGCGGTTCTTGCCCATTAAATTTTTTCGGCGATTGAAATATTTGGAGACCCTGAACATGGGGGAAGTTTGCAGAGCGTCATGGTCGGATGAGGAGGCGTTGCGGCTTGCTGCCGCGATCCTGGCCAGCACCCGCGACGCGGTAATCATCACCGATCTTGCGCTCAAGATCCTTGCCGTCAATCCGGCCTTTACGGAGATCACCGGATATGGCGAGGCCGAGGTCCTTGGTGAAAGTCCGCGCCTTTTAAGCTCCGGGCGTCACAACCGCGCTTTTTATCAAGCCATGTGGACGAATCTGCTGGAAACCGGGCATTGGCAGGGCGAGATCTGGAACCGCCGCAAGGACGGGGAAATTTACCCCGAGTGGCTCACCCTCAACGTTGTCCGCAATGAACAAGGCGACCCTGCCCATTACGTCGGCGTAGCCACCGACCTCAGCCAACTCAGGCGGCATGAAGAGCGGTTTCAGCATTTGGTTCATTATGACCCTCTCACCGGCCTGCCCAACCGTCTGCTTCTGGAGGCGCGGCTGCAACACACCCTGGAACGGGCCAGCCGTGAGGGAACTCGGGCGGCGGTGTTGGTTGTCGATCTGGACCAGTTCAAGATCATTAACGACAGCCATGGGCATGCTGCGGGCGACGCCCTACTGGTCGCGGTCACCCACAGGCTGAAAACCAGGTTGCGGGAGGAGGACACCCTGTCACGTCTGGCCGGGGACCAGTTCGTTCTGGTGCTGGAAGCGCTGCATGAATACCAGGAATCGGAAATTATGGCGCACAGTATCCAGGCATCATTGGAGGAGCCGTTCATCCTGCCGGACGGCTGCAAGGCCTATGTGCGGGCCAGCGTCGGCATCAGCGTCTATCCCCAGGACGGAAGCACGGCCCAGGGCCTGCTGATCGGAGCCGATGCGGCTGTGCACCGGGCGAAGGAGCAGGGAGGCAGGCAGTTCTGTTATTACACCAGCGAGTTCAATGCTCAGGCCCGTGCTACTCTGACAATGGAAGAGGCACTGCGCCGCGCCTTGGCGCAGAAAGAGTTTGTCCTGTATTACCAGCCCAAGGTTGATTTGCGTAGCGGTCGTATCGCGGGGGCCGAGGCCCTGGTGCGCTGGCAGCGGCCTGGTTGCGGCATGGTGCAGCCGCTGCAGTTCATCCCTGCCGCCGAGAAAAACGGCCTGATCGAGGGTATTGGCGCTTGGGTAATTCGGGAAGCCTGTCGGCAGATCAGCGCCTGGCGGGAGGCAGGGCTGGCGGGGATCAAGGTGGCGGTCAATGTTTCGGCCCGCCAGTTTCGCTGCGGCGGCTTGGAGGAGGAGGTCGTCAAGGCCCTGGCGCATTACGGTGTGGAGCCGAGGCACCTGATGCTGGAATTGACCGAGAGTATGCTTATGGCAGAGCCGGAAGAAGCGGTGGCGCGCATGACCGCCTTGAAGCGCATTGGCGTCCTTCTTTCCTTGGATGACTTCGGCACCGGGTATTCCAGCCTCGCCTATTTGAGCCGGTTTCCCATCGACCAGATGAAGATCGACCGCTCCTTTGTGACCGACATCGTCACCGACCCCGGCGCAGCGACCATCGCCACCTCGGTTATCGCTCTGGCCCATCGGATGCGGCTCGGCGTGGTGGCCGAAGGCGTTGAGACCGAGGCCCAGGCTGGGTATCTGCGGCAAAACGACTGCGATGAAATACAGGGGTATCTTTTCAGCAAGCCCGTGCCCGCCGAGGAGTTTGCCGAGTTGCTGCGTCAGGGCAAGAACCTGCCGGTGCCGGAAGCCCCCCTCCAATCGCGAACCCTGCTCATCGTTGATGATGAACCCCATATCCTTGCCGCCCTTCAGCGGGTGTTGGCTGAGGAAGGGTATAGGGTTCTCGCTGCGACCAGCGGTCACGAAGGGCTGGAACTCCTGGCGACAAATCCGGTGCAGGTGATTCTTTCCGATCAGCGGATGCCCGAGATGAGCGGTACCGAGTTCCTCAGCCGCGTTAAGGTGCTCTATCCGGACACCGTGCGCATGGTTCTCTCGGGATATGCTGAGCTGGAAACCGTTGTCCGGGCGGTCAACGAGGGTGCCATCTATAAATTTTTCGGTAAACCCTGGGACGCAGAGCAATTGCGCGCCCAGATCAGCGATGCCTTCCTGTATTACGAAGGAGTCATGCAGCCGCGAAGGGAAGCGGTTCCGGGACTATGATCCGCGGTGGTTGGGAAATGGAGGGCGGCGATGTCCGTTCTGTGAGACATTGCAAGTCGGGTGCGATTGCCATTGGGCGGATGTGGATCGAAGAGTATGGTTGAAGGCAACCCCTATGATAGTGCTTGAAAACATCAGCGATCCGCTTTTTTGCGTTACCCAGGCCGGGCAGATCCTGTTCATGAACAAAGCAGCCAGAGAGCTGGCCGACCTTTTTTCTGCCGTCGGGGAGATCTCCGGCTGTGTCCTGTTTTGCGGGCGGGAAGGGGCCGAGGCGGAGTGTGGGGAGGATTGTCTGATTACCCAGGCAATCGTGCAACAGAAAGTGGTCCGCGCGGTGCGGCGCACTTTTTTGGCAGCAGGTCCGGCGGAAGGGGTAGCTGAGCTGGTTGCCTCTCCCCTTGCCGATGCGCAGGGCAAAGAGGCAGTCGTGCTGTTGCAGATCCGGAAAGCCAAGGGCCCTGTTTCTCAGGAAAGAACGCGGAGTGGCGGGCCGGAGGCGCAACAGGAGCATGAGGCGCTGAAGCAGCTTTTTTCCCAGGTCAAACGGGCCAAGGACGAATGGACTATGATCATAGATGTGGTTTCCGACCTGGTTCTTCTGGTCGATGGAGCCGGGGAGGTGCAGCGCTGCAATAAGGCGGTGTCCGACTTCCTGGGGAAGCCGTATCTGGAGATTCTTGGCCGGAGTTGGGAAGATCTTTCCCGGGAAGCGGGGTTGGGCCAGAGTCCGGGGCAGATCGGTGTTCCTCCGGAGGAATTGTTCCATGAAGTAAGCAACAGGTCTTTTCAGTTGTCCTCTTACAGCCCCGAGGCCGAAAATGGCGAGGTGCGGCGCGTGGTCACGCTTCACGATATCTCCGAACGCAAGCTGATTCAGCTACAGATCGAGAAGAACAGCAAAAAACTCGAAGGGGCGTTGAGAGAGATTTCCTCCATGATCCAGCGGGTCACCGAAGGGGATATGGAAGGGCTTCGTTTCACCTTGCCTCCCGATCGTGAACCGTGCTGGAAGATGATGCAATGCGACCAGGAAAATTGCCTCTGTTTCGGGCAAAAGCCCCTGCAATGCTGGGCTATTGCCGGAACTCGCTGCAAGGAGGCGGTGCAGGGTAAGTTTGCCCAAAAGCGCAGCAATTGCCTGACCTGCGAATTTTATCAGGAGGCGTCCGATGATCCGGTGGTGCGGATCGGCATCCAACTTAGCTATATGGTACAGTTCATAGAAAAAAAGAACAGTGAGTTGCAAAACGCCTACGATGATCTGAAAGCAACCCGGTCCCAGTTTGTCCAGCAGGAGAAAATGGCCTCCATCGGCCAATTGGCCGCAGGCGTAGCCCACGAGATCAACAACCCCATCAGCTTTGTCACCAGCAACCTGGGCACCCTTCAGAAATATCTGGGGCGGGTGGCGGAATTTTTAAAGGGTCAGGCGGAGATTTTCCCGCCGGAAGCGGGCGATGACCGCGCCACACGTCTTGCCGAAAGCCGCAGGCAGCTCAAGATCGAAGCGATTCTCGAAGACCTGCCGGCCCTGATTGCCGAATCCTTGGACGGCGTTGAACGGGTTCGCAAAATCGTCCAGAACCTGAAAAGTTTTTCCCGGATTGATCAGTCCGACTACAGCCTAGCCGATATCAACCAGTGTCTGGACGACACTCTGAACATCATCTGGAATGAGCTCAAATATAAGTGTACCGTAAAGAAAGACTATGGCGATCTTCCCCTGACCAAATGCTATCCGCAGCAGCTCAACCAGGTGTTCATGAATCTGTTGGTCAACGCGGCGCAGGCCATCGAGGGCCAGGGTGAGATCGTCATCACCACCAGGGCGAGCGAAACGGAGATAACCATCGCCATTGTCGACTCCGGTTCCGGTATCCCCCCTGAAAACCTGGGCAGGATCTTTGAACCGTTTTTCACCACCAAGAAGGTGGGCAAAGGGACCGGGCTGGGCTTGAGCATAACCTACGATATCGTGACCAAGAAGCATGGCGGCAAGATTGAGGTGGCCAGCGAGCCGGGCAAGGGGACGACCTTTGTCGTGACTTTGCCGGTGAAAACAGAGTGAGGGCGGCACCATGGTAATGGTAGCGGATGTGACAATTCTCTGTGTGGATGATGAGGCGAACGTCTTGAAATCCCTGAGGCGTCTTTTTCTTGATGAGGACTATGAAATCCTCACTGCGGAATCAGGCAGGGAGGGGCTCGCCCTTCTGGAACAGCACCAGCCGGTGCAGGTGGTGATCTCCGACTATCGGATGCCGGAGATGGACGGAGTCGCTTTTTTCAAGCAGGTGCATGAGCGCTGGCCGGACACGGTTCGCATCGTGCTCTCCGGCTATGCCGACACCGCGGCCGTGGTGGCGGCGATCAACGAGGGCCAGGTCTACAAGTTCATCCCCAAGCCCTGGAACGACGATGAACTCAAGGTGGCCATCGCCAAGGCGGTGGAGCGGTATTTTCTGGTCAAGGCGAATCGCGAACTCAACGAGGAGCTGCGCCAAGCCAATGATGAACTTTCCCGCATTGCCGTGCAGCTTGAAGAGAAGGTGGCGGAACGCACGGAAGAGCTTTTGTTCCAGAACAAGGTGCTCAGGCACAGTCAGGTCATCCTGAACATCCTGCCCATGGGGGTGGTAGGTTTTGACCGGGACGGGGTGCTGGTGCAGCGGAACCGCTTTGCCGAAGAGGCGTTGCGGAATTGTTGCCACTCCTCCCTTGGCGCGACGGCGGCGGAGGTTCTGCCGCCGGATTGGGCTGCCCTGTTGGCGGAGCTAGAGCCGGGTAAGGGTGTCAGCAGGGTGCTTGGCCTTGCCGGGCAGCAGTTCTGCGTGCGGGGGGTCATGATGGATGAACCGGACGGTCAGTCCGGAGCAGTGTTGGTGTTTGATTGTGGAAATTGTGGGGAGTTGTGCCATGAAGCCGGCTCGGCCTGCGCTGCATCGGAAAATGAGGAAAAACAATGAACGAAACACCAAGCCCTTCCTCCCCGGAAAAGGGGAAGCTCCTCTTTGTGGACGATGAGGAAAATATCCTGCGTTCCCTACAGCGGCTTTTCATGGATGAAGAGGTAGAGGTCTTTACCGCCTCCTCCGGACCCAAGGGGCTGGAAATTCTTGCCAGGGAAGCCGGGATTGGCGTCATTGTTTCCGACCAGAGGATGCCGGAGATGACCGGCGTTGATTTTTTGGAAAAATCCAAGGCGGTTTCTCCCCATGCCATCAGGGTTCTGCTCACCGGCTATGCCGATGTCAACGCCGCCATTGATGCCATCAACCGGGGCGACATCTTCCGCTATTTGAACAAGCCCTGGAACGATGACGAGCTTGTCCGGACCGTTACGAGCGCCTTGCAGATGTATCGGTTGCTCAGCGAAAACAAGCGCTTGGCCGCCATTGTCAAAAAACAGAATGCCGAGTTGAAGAAGTGGAACACGGAGCTGGAGACCATTGTTCAGGAACAGACCATGGAGCTCCAGAAGAGTTACGATAGTGTGCGGGCGATCAACAGCAGGCTGCGGGTCAATTTCAAGAACACCATCGTTGCTTTTTCCGGGCTGATTGAGTTGCGGAACAAAGGGATGCGGACCCATTCCCGCAATGTCGCGGAGGTCTCGGTGAATGTCGCCAAACAACTCGGCCTGGAAAGCGAGGAGCGGGAAACAATCATGGTGGCCGCCCTGCTCCATGATATCGGCAAGATAGGAATTCCCGACCTCATGCTGGTGCGGGAGGCCGCGCAGATGAATTTTGCGGAGCGGGAAGAGTATTTGCAACATCCGGTTCGCGGCCAGGCAGCCATTGACAGAATCGAGGAGCTGCGGGAGGCGGGGCTGATCATCCGCAGCCATCATGAAAACTATGACGGCAGCGGGTTTCCCGATGGGCTGAAGAAGTCGGCCATTCCTCTGGGCGCACGGATCATCGCCCTGGCCGATTACATTGATACGAGAATTCGTAAAGCCATGGGAGCGACAGGTTTAGAGCTCATGCGCAAGGAGGTGGATCTTCAGAAGGGAACATTCTTCGACCCCAAGCTTATCCCCGTGGTTCTTGAGCAGGCCGAGGCATTTTATAAAAAAATCCGGCCCAGAACAGACCATATCGAGATCGAATTGCTGCCCAACGACTTGCTGGAGGGGATGGAGGCGAGCCGGGATGTGTTCAGCGGCACCGGGATTCTGCTGCTCACCAAGGGAACCGTTCTTGCCAAGCCCAGCATCCTGCTGCTGAAACGGTATTACGAACTGGACCCGGCAAACCAGGGGGTTTTTGTCAGCGTCAAAGAATGATGGACTCGGACAAAGGGAACAAGGCCACAGGTCCGCAACATAAAATCAAAGAGTACAAAGCAATAACCGTCGCCGGTCGCTGAAGACCAACCATCACAGATCATATGGCCAGGTTGCAATGTATTGGGTATAATCGCTTCTGATCTGACGGATAATCTCGGGAAGGTCCTGTTTGGCTATCCCCATGTTTTTCAGATCCTCCGGCGTCACCTGAGCCATATGCGGGTCCGTGCTTTCTCCCAGATGCAGGGCCTTGGCGATTTTGTTGCCAAGGTAAACCGCCATGACCAAGCCGGCTATTTTGGGGTCATTCCCTGCTGGAGCGACAGAGGGAGCATGGTGCATCCTGATGACGGTCTGGTAGTCTTCCGGGAAGTTCCAGGTTTCTGCCATGGCCTGTCCGGCCTTTTGGTGATTGAAGCCGAGGATGGTTTTTTCAATTTCGTGCTGGGCGCTAGTCCCGCTTCGGGTTTGCTTCAAAATCTCGGCCAGTTCGGCAGGCAGATTTTGGGCAAAGGCGATCTTGCCGATGTCGTGCAGGATGCCGCAGATAAAGGCTTGCTCCGGCAGGGTTTTGTCGCAGGCCAACGCCGGACTGTGCAGGGCGAGATGCTTTGCCGCGAGAGCAACCGCGAGGGAATGATACCAGAGGTCTTTCAGGTCAAAGAGTTGCCCTTCCTGGTTTTTGAAAACATGGAAGACGGAGAGGGTCAGGGCCAGATTTTTGATGGTGTCAAAGCCCAGGACCGTAACCGCCCGTTCGAGGCTGGTTACCTCGCGGGACATTCCGTAATAGGCGGAGTTGGCGAGTTTCAGGACGGTGGCGGTGAGGGCGGGATCACGGGTAATAATCGCGCCAAGCGATTTCGCGGTGAGCGAGTCATTCTTGGCGCTGACATTGATCTCGTTGGCCACCGTGGAAATGGTGGGCAGGTTTTTAACCTTTCTCAGGAAATCGCGGAGGTTCATAGGGTACAGAATACGGGAAATGCGGTAAACAGGCAAAGAAAAATTGCCATCCAGAAAAACCGGTTGACTATGAACAAGGCTGCAATCCTCTGAACCTGGTTCGGGGGAGATACTGTAAATTGACGGTCAAGCAGGTTGGGCGCCACGGGCTCGTTGTGTTTTGAATCCGTGGTTGCCAACTTCTTCACGGTGCGGCTTCAACCCCATCTCCCGCATCAAACGGGCCACGCGAGGGCGGCTTACCGTTGAAAATTCCGGGGCATCATGGAGATCCGCAGTAATGATTGGGCTACCCACCATGCCGTTATGTCTTACAAACAGATCTGTTATGCCGATCTTTAGTCTTTCATTCTCAATCCGCCGTGGGGACAACGGGACCTTACGCAAACGGCAATAACCGCTCGGGGAAACATCCAAGACATGGCACATCTTCTTCACCGGAAATGAGGAGCGGTTTTTCTCTATGAATTGAAATTTCATTTCGGTGTCCTGCTGAAGATGGCATCGCTTTTTTTAAAATATCCCGCGCCATCTCGGCATTTTTGAGCTTCTTCTCAAGTTCCTTGATCCTCTGCTCTTGAGGGCTCATTAGTTCGCGGCCATATCCAGGGAAAGCGTGACCTTCTCTGGCACGATATTCTTTATTCTTTCCTCCACCTGTAGAGAAGATCTTTTGTGATGCCGAGATTCTCGGCCACTTCGGTGGCTGTCCGGCCCGGTTCCTCCGACAAGCGAACCGTATTCCGTTTGAAATCCGGATCATATTTTCTGCGTTGAACACTCATGGCTCCCTCCTGTCATTGTCTCTAGCAGTGACTTAACCGAGTGTCCACTCTTTCATAGTAGGATCACCTTGGCGCTCAATAGGTTTCCCGAAATCCCGGCGAAAGCGGTGCGCGATCCGATTTCGTCCCGCCCTGTTTTTTATCTGAAAAAGTACTTCCTTCCAGGCCCCTCTTTGGGTATGCTGTACCACATATTGTGGTGGCGTGTGCGGTTGATGTGCCATATCGTGTTTTATTTCCGTGACAATCAAGTTATTTACCCAAGGGGTGCCCGATGGAGTTACCAATCAGTTTTGATGAAGCGCTGAAGGAATGGGAGCGTTTTGAACAGTATCTGGTCCAGGCCAGGTACGCCATCCGCAACAATAAAACCGGGGTGCCCATGGAAAAAGACATGGCCCAGGTGCTGTTGCGCATCAGCAAGCAGTTCAAGCACCCGGCGGTGGCCAAGGCCCTGATTCACGGCACTATCATTACGGCCACGCCTTTTTTGATGAACGGCGGCAACCCCTATACCCGTCGGGCCGGCTATTATTCCTGCTATCCCCTGGGTGATGTGGAAGACTCCACCGATGCGATTTTCGACATGGAGCGGGATCTGGTCAGCATCTTCCAGCATGCCGGCGGCGGCGGCATCGACGTGACCAAGATCCGGCCCAAGGGCACCATCGTTGACAATGGGCAGGGGCTTGCCTCCGGTCCGGTTTCCTTTGCCAAGGGATTTTCCCATCTCTCGGAACGCATCAGTCAGGGGGGCAAACGGCGGGGCGCCTTGATGATTCAGGCGGACTGGGATATCAAGGACGTCAAGGAGTTCATCACCTTCAAGGGGGAGAATCCTGGTCGGTACAGCGGTTGCAACGTCTCGCTCAATGTGACCGATGAGAAGTTTTGGGAGGATGAGGATCTCCTCACCCTGGTGGCCGAATACATCTGGAAGTCCGGAGACCCCGGCCTGCTCTTTACCCAGAAAAGTCTGGCTAACACCCCGGTGCTTGCCAAGCACAATCCGATTTATTCCAACCCCTGCGGGGAATACCTTTCCACCAAGGATACGGCCTGCAACCTGCTCACCGTCTGTCTGTCAAAGTGTCTTCAGGAGGACCAGGGCAAGTTTTTCGACGGGGTTTTCGAGGCGGCCAGGCTTGCGGCCATCGCCGGTAACGAGATCCTCGATCTGGGCGGCTTTCCGCCCATTGAGCGGATCAAGGCCAACACCCTCAAGTTTAGGCCCATCGGCATCGGTTTTACCGGCCTGCATCATGCCATGAACCATTTTGGTGTTTCCTATGCCGATGAGCATGAGGCGCCGCTTTTTGCCAAGGCGACCCAGTTGGCCCTGATGTTGGGCTCCATGCAGGGCAGTATTGATTATGCCGAGTTCATCAAGAAGGAGGGCAAGCAGAAAAAGCTTACTCCCCAGGAATGGAACATGACCTATGTCGACAAGATCGACAGCGAGGCCCTGGCCTTCATCGAATCGGACATGCCCAATAAACCCCAGTGGCGCAAGCGAACCAGCGATATCTTCGGTCTCCTGCGCAAGCTCGGCGGCCTGTATAACTCGGTGACCACTTCCCAGGCCCCCACCGGCTCCATCTCCCAGTTGATGCGGGTGGCCTGTACCGGGGTGGAGCCCTATTTCTCCATGATTCAGCGGCGTAAGGTCAAGGATGTGGATGATTCCTGGAAGGAATTTGTCCTCGTGCCCCTGGAATTTTACCAGTACGAGGAGGAGAAGCTGGAATGGATTGCCGAGCAGACTGCGCACAAGATCGAGCCGTACCAGCAGATTCGGATTCTTGAGGCCTGCCAGGCCTTCAATCATACCGCGGTTTCCAAGACCATCAACCTGCCTGCCGACACCACGGTGGCCGAGATCAAGAAGATTCTCCACTATGCCCGGAAGAGCAATCTCAAGGGTATCACCATGTTCCGCGATTCCTCCATGGAAGGGGTGTTGAGCGATCACGGCTCCAAGCTGGAGGAGACCTGCGAATTCTGCGACATGGACGTGCGCAGCGGTAGCACCTATAAGTTCCGGGGGCCGGCCCCGCTGTATATCACGGCCAACAAAGGCGGGCAGGGGCATGTGCGTGAGATTTTCCTCAACACCACCAAGTCCGGCTCGACCCTGCACGGGATGAGCGAGGCCCTGGGACGGGTCATTTCCGTGGCGCTCCAGCACG
>JBAZCG010000083.1:0-12178 GCA_041671085.1 Desulfurivibrionaceae bacterium
ATGGCCGGTTGCGCTGCCGGGCCAGGATCGAGGAGAAGAACGAGAAGACCATCACCATCAAGGATATCCCCTACGGCACCACCACCCAGTCGCTGATCG
Organism: Desulfurivibrionaceae bacterium; assembly: GCA_041671085.1. GTDB lineage: Bacteria > Desulfobacterota > Desulfobulbia > Desulfobulbales > Desulfurivibrionaceae > Thiovibrio. The sequence goes on from JBAZCG010000083.1 coordinate 100, forward strand.
AGAGCGTGGAAAAGGCGGCCCGGTCCAACAAGCTCAAGATTCTCAGCATCAACGACTATACCGCCGAGGAGGTCGAGATCGAGATCAAGCTGGTGCGCGGCATCTACGCGGCAGATACGATCAAGGCCTTGTACGCCTTTACCGACTGCGAGATGCCGATCAGCCCGAACCTGACGGTGATACTGGACAACAATCCGGCGGTGCTCACGGTAAGCGAGGTGCTGCGCCAGAATACCAAGAAGCTGATCCGAGATCTTGAGAAGGAGCTGACCATCGAACATGGTCGACTCAAGGAAAAGCTGCACGCCCATCTGCTGGAGCAGATCTTTATCGAAGAGCGGCTCTACAAAGAGATCGAGGAGTGTAAAACCTACAAGGCGGTGGGCGAAACCATTGCCGCATCCCTGCTGCCTTTCCGGGACAAGCTGGTCCGCGATGTGACCCCGGAGGACATCGAACGGCTGCTGGAGATCCGAATCAAGCGCATCTCCCGTTACGACCTGGACAAGAAGAAAAAAGACATCAAAGATGTTCGGGACAACATCAAGGCGGTGGAGAAGCATCTGCTGGACATGGTTGTGTACACCATCAATTATCTGGACGACCTCCTGAACCGCTACGGCCATCTCTATCCGCGCCGCACCGAGATCGCCACCTTCGGCGAGGTGGAGGTGCGCAAGGTGGCGCTTTCCAACCTGACCATGGGCTATGACCGGGAAACCGGTTTTGTCGGCCACCAGGTCAAGGCCAAGCCCGAGGATTGTTTCCCCTGTTCCGAATACGATAAGCTGCTGCTCATTTACCAAAACGGCATGTACAAGGTGATCAACGTGACCGACAAGCTCTTTGTCGGTCATGACGTGCTCTGGTTCGGCAAGGTCGAGGAAAAACGGGTGTTCAATATCCTCTACCGCGAGGGGAGTCAGAATTTTTGCTATGTCAAGCGGTTCCAGAGCCCGAAATTCATCCTGGAAAAGGAATACCATCTCTTCCCGGAACACAAGAATTCCGGGATCCTCTTTTTGAGCACCGGAGACGGGGGCAGGGTGCGGGTGCATCTCGCCCCGTCCAAGCGGGCTCGCCACAACTATGTGGATTGCAGCTTCAGCGAGGTTCTGATCAAGGGGGCCTCCGCCCTTGGCAAAAGGGTTTCCGACCGTCCGGTGCGACGGATCGCCGAGCTGCCTTCCGAGAAGGAGCCTGCCGGAGTGGTGGAGGTGCAACCGACCCTTTTTCCGGCAAAAGAGGGTGAGTCCGCGCCGCCAGCTGCCAGTGAACCGGTCGAGGTTTCGGGGCCTGCGGAAGGCAACGTCCCGGAAATATCGACAGAATAAGTTCGATCTGCGTCAATGCCTGATCTTTAGCGTTTCCGTTGTCCGTCGCTATAACACGCACAGAACTCATGTTCTTGCCGACTGATGAAGAGGGGGCTTGCCAGAATTTCTTATTGTCCCTGACAAAAAAATATAATCAATATCCGGGGAGAAACTGCTTGGTATTGTTGGGCATTTTTTGATGTTTAGGTATTATTTTAAATACTATATCGGCACTAGCTGTTGTGTTTTTATTTACTTTCTATACACTATATTGTGTATTTTGGGGGTGCAAGTGGCTGTCGTCAGGATGTTTTGCTTGCCTTTTTGAAATGCATAGGGTATGTTCGCTCACCTCTTCGGGACAGGAAGAGAGGATGCCACGGCAGCGGTCAGGGACGAGCGTTTGCTCTCGTGTCATGTGTTTGCGGATGTGGAGGACATTATATATGGGCTGCCTTGCATCAAACCGTCCCTCGGACGTAACCCCAGAGCAGGAAAAAGTTGTGGTAGTAAAACATAAAATTGTGGCAGTAAAACACGATGAAACCCCGATGTATTTCGGTAAAAAAACGGTCGATTCCGGGATGGTGCGGATGGTTTCCGGCTTATCCCTGGTCATGCTTTTCTTTCTTGTCGCCCTGTTGCTCCAGCCTTCCTCTGTATTTATTCGTTTTCCCCAACGGTTTCAGTCCATTCCCACCATTGAAGTCCAATCCGCTGAGGATTTACTGAGGCAGCTCAAGGCCAACAATTTATGGGAAGTAGAGTCATTTTCAGAGGTTCCCGCCGTTTTGGTCAGCAAATTCCCTGGGGATATGCCGACCCTTGACGCGGCAACCCAGAAAAAGGCTTTTCTTCATGTTCTTCTTCCTGCGGCAATGATTGCTTTGTCCGAGGTGGAGGAAGAACGGGCCTCCTTTGAGAAAATTCTAGCGAAATTTGCGCAATTACCCAAGCGCTTTGACTTTGGACTGGGCGCTGATGCTTATGGGCGAATTGTTGGCTTGACCCCGAATGAGATTTTTTCCTTGCAGAATCTCTGCCGTAAATATCGTTCCTATGAGGTTGCAGACCTGCGTCGGCGCATCAGTCCGGTGCCAGTGAGCCTGATCATGGCGCAGGGCGCATTGGAATCATCATGGGGCGGGTCTCGTTTTTCCCTGGAGAGGAACAACCTTTTCGGTGTCTTGACCTGGAACAAGACGGGACGTGTATCTGACGGATTTGAGGATGGAAAAGGTTACTCTGGCGCAGCGTATGCCTCCCTGCTCGATTCCGTTCGTGCATATGTTTTGATGATAAACCGGGTTCCCGCCTACAAGGAACTGCGGGATATCAGGGAAGAAACCATGGATTCCCTTGTTCTGGCCCATGGCCTACACCAGTATTCCAACCGGGGAACCGATTACGTTGCCGATTTGACCCAGCTTATTAAGAGCAATGACCTACAGATTTACGACCAGTGCGTTCTTGCCAGCAAAGGTGGCGTGCTCGGTGGGGTACGGCTTGCAAGTCTGGAAGATATCCGGTGAAGAGATGGGCGGTCTTGAATGTCAAGCCTTGGCATGAGGTGTTGTGCCTCAAATAGAAGTCCGGAAGTCTCCAAGCCATAGATGTTATGCGCCACCGGACCTGCATATAATTAACATTCTGTGTAACAAAAAAGCCCCTGGTACCGCATGGTATCAGGGGCTTTTTTGTTTCTGCGCCACTTTTTTTGGAGCAGAAATTGGGCGTGATACAAATTCACAGCCGGGGAGATGCTCCACCGGCTGTGAACAGAGACAGGTTTAACGACCGCTCAGCTCAATTCCATCCGGCGTCGATCACCGGCTGCAACGCGGCCAGATAATTCGTCGGCAGGGTGCTTTGCCCGAGCGCTGGCGCCGAGAAAGAGGCCATGGCGTTGACCAGGGATTGCACCCCGGTATCCAGCAACATCTGGCCGTCAGCCGTCCGGAACCGTTCCACATGGTACTGGGTGCCGGTGTACCAGCTTTTCAGCAGCAGCTTGTCTGCAGTACCGATGATGCTCACCTCCAGATCCGCCGTGCCGCTCTTGCGGAACCAGAGCTGCTCCACTGTGATGCCTTCGAGGAAGCTTGCCATGTCAAGGTTCCCGACCGTGGCGTCATTTTCGACCACCGCGTCGGTGCCGTATCCACGCCCAAGGATGTAGGTGTCATTTCCTGCGCCACCGGTAAGGGTATCGTTGCCCGCACCTCCGGAAAGCGTGTCCTTTCCTGTCCCGCCGGTCAGGGTGTTGGCCGCGCTATTGCCGATGAGCACATTGTCCAGGGTGTTGCCCGTGCTTTTGATGGCGCTGGTTCCGGTGAGGGTCAGATTTTCCACGTTGGCCGCCAGGGTTAGGGTCACGCTTGATTGCACGGTGTCGAGGCCTTCGTTCGCGAGTTCGGTCACCACATCACCGGTGTTGTCCACCACATAGGTGTCGCCGCCCAGGCCACCCAGCATGGTGTCATTGCCTGTGCCACCGTTTAAGGTGTCGTTGCCGGCAAGACCTGTCAATTTGTCATTTCCTGCCTGACCATTGAGGATGTCATTGCCCGCGCCACCGGTCAGGGTATCGGCCCCGGAAGTGCCGGTCAGGGTCAAATTTTGCAGCTAGTCCTACGGAAAACCGGCGGGACTAGCTAGGGAATCGTCTGGCAGCATAAATAAATGTTTGCCTAGGAAACGGAGGACCGGGTGTGCTAGTCGAATGGCAATAAGTCGCCAGCCCATTATGAACTGAAATGGTGGGATAACAGAAAGGCGGTATATCCTCGCCGCCATAAAATTGGCTTGTAATCCGGAGCGTTGAGCACTGCGGAGTGGTGACAAGCCTTGTGTTTTTACGGTGTATGGGAGTCAGTTGGTTTGTTTTGTCTGTTGCTCCAGATGACATTCTGTTTCGTGCGCCATGTCTCTGAGCAGGGCAAATTTTGCGGATTCGACCTTTTCGTACGGAAGTTCAAGCAGCAGGGCGATGTCGGAAATTTCGATGTTAGCCCCGAAATGTTCTTCCGCAATAATGATCTTGAGAAAATCCTCCCGGACAAAATTTTTTATCTCCTGACTTATGTCGGCCAAGGTGTCACAGGCATGATCATATGTTCGGCCTAGGGACAGTTCTTCTCTCATTTTTTTCACTGCGCGTTCGTATTCCCTGTGCATGATGGCAGTAAATTGTTCATATTGCCTTATTGTGGTAGCGGACATGGTTTCTCTCTGTTTTTATGCACCGAGGCATGTATTTATTTTGTTGGACAGCCATGGCAAGAATATTATCGCAAAAGCGTATCACAAAAGAGTTAGGTGGAAATAGAAAAAATAAGGGTGTTAATAACGCGGCATTTTTTTTAACGAGGCTTTCGTGCAGATAATGGTGACAAAAAATATCTCCAATCTCCGGACAGGCATGTTTCTGTTTTTTATACTATGCCCCTTGCTTTCTTCTTCCTGTGCCTGGGGCGAGGCCCGTGTTGATGTCGATGGTTTTCTTGTTGTGCGTGCTTCGTCACCTCGCGCAATCGGGACAGCATCTCCTGGTACCGGGCCGGATGAGGCGTTGTTGCAAACCGCCTATGCGGGAGGGGAGACCCTGCGCTTTACGGTTAGCTGGCTTGGCATAAAAGCTGGTGAACTTGTTATGCAGGTCAGTAAAATTGCAGACAGGCAGGAGGCCTTTGCTATTGAAGTGACTGCCCGGAGTGCAGGGCTACTGGCCGTATTCTACCCGGTGGAGGACCATTTTCGCACCATCGTGCAGGGGCGGATGCGCTTGCCAAGCCGTCATGAGATGCAGCAGAAAGAGGGACGTCGGATAAATAACAAGCTTACCCTGTATGACCAGGAGAAGTTTCGCGTGTCCCACCGTAAAAATGATGAGCCCGCCGATATCTATCAGCTTGAGGGCCCGGTGCAGAACGAGTTTTCCTCGTTTTTCTTCATGCGGGCGCTGTCGTTTGCCGGGGAAGCCCCGATGATCGTCCCTACCTTTGCCGATAAAAAGCGGCATGAGGTGGTTGTCACCGTGGAGGGAAAGGAAGAACTGGAAGGCGTGTTGGGCAAGAAAAAGACCATCAAGGTCCAGCCGCATCTGAAGTTCAAGGGGCTGTATGAAAAAATTGGGGATCCTCTTGTTTGGCTCACCGATGATGCTTGGAGAATCCCCCTCAAGATTCAGGCGAAGATTGCCATCGGCTCCTTGATTGCGGAGCTGGTCGAATATTCAGGCCCTGCCGGAAATTTCGCCCCCCTCACAGACACGCCCAAAGAATTGCCTCGACAAACTTCGGGGAGTAGTCGGTAAGTCGCCATAGCCTTGCCTGCGCCTGGGTATTGGCGGCAAGGACAGGGATCTCCTTTTGCGAGAGGCCCAGGTCGGTGAGCGAGGTGGGGGCGGAGATTTTCTGCAACCAGCCGGTAAAGAGACGAATCCCTTCTCGGGCCAGGAGCTGCTGCTCCGCCTCGCGTACCCCAAAAACCTGTGTGGCAAAAAGAGCCAGGCGGTCTGGGTTTTTCCTGGCGGCAAAGGCCATGGCTCCGGGCAGGATTGCCGCTAGTCCTGCGCCGTGGGGGATATTGTGCAGGGCGCTGAGGGAGTGTTCGATCATGTTGAAGGGAAATCCGACCCGGCCCAGCCCTGCGGCGCTGATGCCGTTTAAGGCCAGAGCGCTTGCCCACATGAGTTCGGCCCGGCTCTGATAATCCTCGGGGTTGGCCAAGGCTGCCTCGCAGGCGGCCATCAGGGTTTTCATGAGTCCGGCGCTGTAATGATTCTGCAAGGGGGAAAAGGACTCTTCCCGGTTCAGGTAAAATTCGAGCAGGTGGCTGAAGGCGTCCACGGCGCCGAAGGCGGTGGTGGAAGGCGGAACGCTGAAGGTGACGGTGGGGTCCAGGATGGCGATTTTCGGAAAAAGGTGTCGGTTGCCGATGCCGATCTTCTGGTTGGTTGCCTCATTGGTGAGCACCATGCCGTTGTTTGTCTCAGAGCCCGAGCCTGCGACCGTGGGTACGGCGATAACCGGCAGGGCACCCTTGATGCTTTTTTTTCCCTTGAAAAACCCCCAAACATCGTGGCCGACCAGGGCTCCTGCGGCAATGGCCTTGGCGCTGTCCATGACGCTGCCGCCTATGGCGACAATAACCCCGATTCCGTTTTTTTGCGCAAGGGCAACGCCTTTTTGGACGTGGCTTAAGATTGGGTTTGGCTGTACCCCCTCATGCTCGATAACTTCGATCCCGGCTTGGCGTAAGGACTGGTAGACAGCTTGGTAAACTCCCAGTTTTTTCAGGCTCTCTCTGCCTGAGACCAGCAAGGCCTTGGCGCCAACGGATGCGGTTTGTCCGCCTATTTGGTCAAGGGAATTCTGGCCAAAGATAATCTTGGTTGGATTGTGGAAAACAAAGTCTCGCATGGCGGATCAGCCCGTGGGGCAGTCGGCTACGGCGTTGGTCAGGCGGACAAAATCCTCGATGGTCAGCCGTTCTGCCCGGGTTTCCGGATTGATTCCTGATTGGGTTAACAGGGCGGATATCTGCTCCCGTGACAAGCCGTTGATCATGCCGGCGCTTAAGGAGTTGCGCAGGGTCTTTCGTCGTTGGCCAAAGGCGGCATTAACGATGCGGCGGAGCAGTTTTCGGTCATGGGGAGGGAGCTGCTCCACCCTTTCCGGAACAGGGAGAAAAGTAATTCGCACCACCACGGAATCAACCTTGGGCCGCGGGTGAAACTGGTCCGGGCCCACCTGCATGATGGTTTTCACCGAGGCGCAGCCGGCAAGCAGGACGGAGAGCACCCCGTATTCTTTTGAGCCAACCGAGGCGGTGAGACGTTGGCCCACCTCTTTTTGCAGCATGAGCACGGCTCGGTCCAGCGATTCGTGATTCTCGATGAGTTTAAAAAGAAGCAGATTGGAGATGGAGTAAGGGAGGTTGGCCAGGATTTTCAGCGGGCCATTGGTCTGCGCCGCAAGTTCGCCAAAGTCGGCCTTGAGAAGATCCTGGTGGATGAGGGTGACGTTGGCAGGTAGAGACTGGTGTTCTTGGTGGTAGGCAATGATCCCGGCGTCAAGCTCCAGGCCGATGACCTGTTTGACCCGTTCGGCCAGGGGCAGGGTCAGAGAACCTAAGCCCACCCCCAGCTCCAAAACAGAGTCGTCGGGGGTGACGCCTGATAGCTCGACAATGCGCTCCGCTGTCTGCCGGTGGACCAGAAAATTCTGCCCCAATTTTTTACTGGGGGCAAGTTGGTGCGCTGTCAGGATTTTTTTTATGGGAAGATTGTTGGTCATGGGGTCTCAGGTAAGAATATGTTTTTCCAGTCTCTTTTTGCGGAGAGCGCTGAAGAACTTGAAAGAAAGAATATATCCGGCGCAGGTAAACGGGATTGCCAGCAGGACCCCGCCCAGAAGCATGACCGCAACAGCCTCAAGGCCCAGTTGTTTAAGGAGGGCCAGGCTTTCCCTAAAGCCCGGATTAGAGGAGAGCAGGCCCAGTAGGGCCTGGATCCGAGCCCAGGTGAGATGCCCGGGAAGCAACCAGGTTCCCACCCGCCAGGAAAAATAATATTGTGGCAGCCAGGTAAGGGGATTGCTGATCGCCGTGGCGGCGATCAGGGCGGCAAGGATGTTCCCCCGCAAGGGCCAGGCAAGGATGACGATGAGTGCGCTGTGCAGAGGAATGGTCGGGGTAATGCCGACAAAGAGACCGATGGCCACACCCAGGGCCAGCGAATGCGGGTCTCCTTGTAAGCGGAGAAATTTAAGGTAATAGTATTTTGCGGCGCGGTTGGGCTTCATGATTCGGCACGGATTTCGGGTGAAGTTGGTGGAGTTCCCCCGCAAACAGTTCCCGGATGCAGGATCGGCGAGCGGGAGTAGGCATCGGTGTCAAACGAGGTCGTGGCTTTCTCGGAAAAATGATAAAAGCCAGCCAGGGCGATCATTGCGGCATTATCCGTACACAGCTCAAGGGAGGGCATGAAAATCTTGATGTTTCGTTCGGCGCCGAGATTCTGCAGGGCGGTGCGCAATCTGGAATTGGCCGCTACTCCTCCGGCCAGGGCAACGGTGGATATCCCGTGTCTTTGCGCGGCGTTGAGTACCTTTATGCACAACACCTCCACCACGGCTTCCTGAAAAGAAGCACAGACATCGGGGATACTGAACGGCTCTTTTTTCTGTTGGCGTTGGTGGACATAGTTTGCAACCGAGGTTTTTAGGCCGCTGAAGCTGAAGTCGAGACTATCTGGGGTAAGCCAGGCCCGGGGGAAGGGGATGGCGGCAGGATTTCCTTGCTCGGCTAAACGGCTGATTACCGGCCCGCCTGGATATTCAAGACCAAGAATTTTGCCTACTTTGTCAAAGGCCTCGCCTGCCGCATCATCCCGGGTTCTGCCCAAGGGTTGGATGGTGGTGTGGTCATGGACCAGGAAGATGCTGGAGTGTCCTCCGGAAGCAACCAGGGCGATATAGGGGAATTCAGGCTGCTCTTTTTCTAGAAAAGGGGAGAGGAGATGCCCGACAATGTGGTCAACCCCCACATAGGGGATGCCTTTTACCGCAGAAATGGCTTTGGCAAAGGAAAGACCGATGAGCAGCGAGCCGACAAGACCAGGACCTTGGGTGACGGCCAGACCGTCAAGATCGTCCAGGGTGACTCCTGCTTGCCTGAGAGCTGTCTCAACCACCGGATAGATGTTTTCCAGATGCTTCCGGGAGGCAAGTTCAGGAACCACGCCACCATATGGGCTGTGCACCGCAATTTGGGAGTTGATGACATTGCTCAGCAGGGTGTTGCCGTCGCGCAGAACCGCTGCGGCGGTTTCATCGCAGGAGCTTTCAATGCCGAGGATGAGCATGCACGGTTTTTCCCAGGGTGAATTTTAAGGGGCGGGTTGGAAAATGACAATTGACGAATGCTTCCGAGCATCGTAGTCTTACGTCCCTCATTATGTAGCAGGAAAGCCGAAAAAAATCAAAGATTGATGCAGATGGAGCAGACGATTTCATCAGGACAGCCAATGGTGGGGCGTCGTTTTGGAAGGTTTTTCCCTGTTTGCCGCTTCTTTTACAAAGATATTACCTATGACGAACATGACAACCAAGCACGGACAATATGAAGTGAAAAAATCGAAATTTTCTGAACTTTCGTCTGAATCTGGCCTTTTGGGTCAATCCCAGGGAGAGCGCCTGACGGACATGTTTTCCCGGTCCATCAGTTATCTGCGGATATCCCTCACGGACCACTGTAATCTCCGCTGTCAGTATTGCTCACCGCAGGAAGGGCAGGTCAAATTGACAAGCGAGGAGCTGCTAAGCTACGAGGAGATTCTCCGGGTGGTGCGTATTGCCGTTTCGCTTGGCATTGAAAAGGTGAGGCTGACCGGCGGCGAGCCCCTGGTGCGGCGGGATGTGCTCACCTTTATCAAGGCGTTGGCCGAAATTCCGGGGCTTAACGACATCCGTCTTACCACCAACGGCGTCTTGCTGGCCGATTATGCCGAGGCCTTGCAAGAGGCGGGGATCAGCAAGCTGAATATCAGCCTCGACACCCTGCGTCCGGAGCGGTTTCAGCAGATCACCGGGGTTGATGCCTTTGCCCGGGTCTGGGCCGGGATCAATAAGGTCCGGGAGCTTGGCTTTTCCCCAATCAAGCTGAATATTGTTGCCTTGAAAGGGGTAAACGATGACGAGTTCATCGACTTTGCCAGGTTGACCCTTACCGAGCCTCTACAGATTCGTTTTATCGAGTTCATGCCCATTGGTGCTTCAGCCCTTTGGGACAAAAAGAAATATGTCAGCTCCCAGGGGATTATGGAACTTCTCAAGCCCTTGGGCAAGCTTGAGCCGGTACCGGCCAGGAGGATGGATGGGCCAGCCCGTATTTTTCGGCTTGCCGAGGCGGTTGGCAGCGTCGGTTTTATTAGTCCCATCAGTCATCATTTCTGTGATCGGTGCAACCGTTTGCGGCTCACCTCGGAAGGCAGGCTACGGTCCTGTCTCTTGTCTGACCAGGAAACCGATCTCAAGGAGCGGCTGCGCAACGGGGCAACCGATGAAGAAATCAAGGAGCTTATCATCGCGGCGATTCTCAATAAGCCGAGGGGGCATACAATTTCGACGGAGGGCGCGGGAAACTGTCACGGGCAGATGTCGCGGATAGGGGGATAAAAAAAGGGGGTAAGCAAGGACTAACGAGTTGAGCGACTGTTCCTTTGCCCTGCGACCGCGTTACTCTCCCACCCTGGGGTAGGACCCCAGCCATTCGAAATACGAGCAGATTTCTCTCAGTCTTTCACAGCCGTCCTTGACAATTTCATCCTCCAGATGTCCAAGCATGTCGATGAAGAAAAGGTAGCGGCCGGGCTCGTCCTTGACAGGCCGTGATTCGATCCGGGTCAGGTTGATGGAGCGCTGGGCCAGGATGTTCAGGGCGTCGTTTAAGGCTCCGGGCCGGTCCAGGAGGCTGACCAGCAGAGAGGTCTTGTCCTTGCCGCTTCTGGTGGGCGAGTTTTTGCCGATGAGTAGGAAGCGGGTTGTGTTGCCCCGATAATCCTCGATTCCCTTGACCACGGTCTGCAACTGGTAGGTGGTGATGGCCAATGAGCTGGCAATGGCGGCCACGCTCGGGTCTTCCGCAGCCATTTTGGCGGCGACACTGGTGCTGAATACATCCTTGATCTTGACGTTGGGAAGATGCTTCTTCAGCCATTGTCGACACTGGGCAAGGGGTTGCGGGTGGGAAACCACCAACTTGATATCGTCCATGTTCCCTGATTTGTTCACCAGGTTTTGGATGATCCCCAGATTCAATTCTCCGCAGATCTTGACATTGTACTTGATGAAAGAATCCAGAGTCGAGGTGACTGCTCCTTCGATAGAATTTTCCACCGGGACAATACCGTACAGGGTTCGGCCCCGTTCAACCTCGTCAAAGATGTCTTCAATGGTTTCCAAAGGGAGATACTTGGCGGCGTGCCCGAAGTATTTTATTCCAGCCAGATGGGAAAAAGTTGCTTCTGGGCCAAGGTAGGCAACTTCCACATTTTTTTGCGAGAGTCGGCAGGTGGTGATGATCTCGTGGAAGATGCTCATTAGGGGCTGTTCGGGAAATTCCCCGTTGTTTTCCGCAAGCAACCGCTCGAAGATCTGTCGTTCACGCAACGGATCCCATTTGGCTTTATTGTTCTGATCCTTGAGTTCCCCGATTTTCTTGGCGCAGAGCAACCGCTTTTTGAGAAGTTCTAGAAACTGGCTATCTATGGCATCAATCTGTTGTCGGACATCGGCAAGGGTAAGGTCTTTCTTGTTTTTCATAGTAATTTTGCTAAATTATGGGGGCTGTATTTCTGTGACATATTGTTATGTGTGCCCTGTTCCTGAAGAGGATTTTTTGATTTCTGGAAATCTCCCTTGGGGGCACAGTGACGTTCTTAATCGTATCCAGTGAAAAATAAAAGGGAAAAATTCTCTCTGTCCGCCAGGGGCTGTCTCTTCAAGGGAAAGTCGGCGGGGAAAGGGATTAACTGTTTGCTTCTCATAGTGGATAATGTATAAACGTCTTTAATGAGATAATCTTGTCTTTGCCGTAAAAAGTAAGGCCATATGTGTTAACCAAAGAAAAAAGCTCAATCGCTTTCCAGGCTGGACCATGAAAGTAAAAACCTGCATGCAAAAAAAACTGGTCACCATCGGCAAAGAAGCTTTGCTGCAAGAGGCAGGGGCGTTGATGAAGAAGCATTCCATCCGCCATCT
>JBAZCG010000083.1:12188-13671 GCA_041671085.1 Desulfurivibrionaceae bacterium
TTGCCGGTGATGGAGGATGAGCAGCTGGTCGGTTTTATAACGGAAAGCGATTTGCGGCAGTATTCCTTCCCTGCCCAGGAGAAGGATATTCAGGTGCATGAGGTGATGGTGCTCAACCCCATCACCGTCAATATCAACGCCAGCATTGAAAAGGCTGCCCGTCTCATTCACGATTACAAGATTGGTGGTTTGCCGGTTCTTGACAAGAAAAAACTGGTAGGGATCATCACTGCCATTGATTTGCTCTCTGCCTTCATCAATATGATGGGGTTGTTGCGGGACTCCTCGCGGCTGGATGTTTTGGTCGGCAAGGTCGGCGGAGTTGAAGATGTTACTAGAATTATTAAAGCGCACGGGTGTGAGATAATCAGCGTGGCAACGGAAAGCCATTCCTCGCGGCGGAAATTGTATTGTTTCAGGTTGGAAAAAGGGGAGTTGGACAAAGCGATCGATGCCCTGGAAGATGCCGGACACAAGGTTGTTTCGGTGGTGGATTAGTTTTGGCTATGCTTTATCCTTGGGAAGGAGCGGTTTAAATGAGTGAGTTTAAGGTCCAGAAAACATACGAAGAAATTAATGCCAAAATCAAGGCAGGTCAGGCTGTAGTGGTCACCGCTGAAGAGATGGTCGGCATTGTGAAAAAACATGGTCCGGTTGAAGCGGCCCGGAAGGTGGATGTGGTCACTACAGGCACCTTTTCGCCCATGTGTTCTTCTGGAGCCTTTATCAATTTTGGTCACTCCAATCCCAGCACCAAGGCGCTCAAGGTCTGGATGAATAATGTTCCTGCCTATGCCGGACTTGCTGCCGTTGATGTCTATATCGGCGCGACGGAGCCGACTGAGGATGATCCTTTGAATAAGGTTTTTCCTGGAGAATTTTTATATGGCGGTGGGCATGTGCTTGAAGATCTGGTGGCAGGGAAAAAGGTACTTCTCAAGGCTGTTGGGTATGGAACCGACTGCTATCCTAATAAAAATATGGAAAAAGAGGTGACGCTCGCCGATTTGCCTTATGCCCTTCTGGTAAATCCTCGCAACTGTTATCAGAATTATAATTGCGCCATTAATTTATCTGAGCGTACGGTATATTGTTACATGGGCACGTTGAAGCCCCAGGTGAGAAATGCAACCTATTGCAGCGCTGGCGAGTTGAGCCCCTTGCAGAATGATCCATTCTATAAGACCATCGGCCTGGGAACGAGGATATTTCTTGGGGGCGGCATTGGATATGTGACCTGGCATGGCAGTCAGCATAACCCGAAAGCCCTCCGCTCGGAAAACGGCACTACTAGAAGGGCGGCAGGTACCTTGATGGTGCAGGGGGATTTGAAGCAGATGTCTGCCCGTTGGCTCACAGGGGTGAGCATGCAGGGATACGGGAGTTCCTTGGCCGTGGGGATCGGGGTGCCGATTCCCATCTTAAATGAGGAGATGGCCGCCTATACCGGGGTTTCCGATGAGGAGATCTTTACCCAGATTGT
>JBAZCG010000084.1:0-13607 GCA_041671085.1 Desulfurivibrionaceae bacterium
GTAATAGCGGTCATTCCTTAGACCATTGGAGTCCTGCCGACCGGTGTAGAGAAAGTAGCCGAAGCGGTTGATCTTGCCGGAAAGGTCCGCCTCGTAGGCCCCCACCTGGCGCTCGCCAAATTCGGCGGCCACGGAGCCGCTGGGCCGGGCGGATGAGCCGGTCTTGCGGGTAAGGATATTGATCACCCCGCCCTGGGAGGAGCCCCAGACAGCGGAGGCCGGTCCCTTGATGATCTCGATGCGTTCAATAATGCGCAGGGGGATGTGGGAGAGCACGGCATCGCCAGACATGGCTGAGTTGAGACGAATGCCATCGATGAACACCAAGACATGCTCCGCGCGGCTGCCCTGAATATAGGTCTGGTTACTGCCGTTAAAGTCAGGGGGGGTTCTGAGCACATTGACCCCGGCCACCCGGCCCAGTACCTCGGGAAGGCTTTGCGCGTGCATGGCCGCGATCTCGTCGGCGGTGATGATGGCGACGTTCTCCGCCACCTGGGTCATGGGCTTGGGCGCGCGGGTGGCGACCTCCACCATCTGGGAGTCGTCGAAGTACATGGACATGGGGGCTGGGGTCTCGGTCGGTTCGGCAGCGCTGCTCAGGGTGGGCAGCAGGGCGAGGAGAAAAAAAGCGGTTCCGGCGGAGGTACGACTACAGAAAAAATACGGATGCGGCATAGGGGGCTCCCAAGTATAAAATGAAATATTGCGCATGATCCCAAAAGGTTATGCGTCCTAGCCTGTCCCCCCCGGGTTGCAGCCGGTCTCCCTGTAGGCAGGAAACCGTGATCTCTCGCTTGCACAATAGCGCGCAAGGTTCTAGGATTAATAAATGTTGTTTGCTGTTACATCTTACTCCCCTTTCTCAACGGGTCGATTCACCGGTGAAAAAGTGTCTTCCCCTCATAGCGCTGCTGCTTCTGGCCTTTGTCCCTCCTGCCTGGGCGCTGGACTGCGTCCTGCTTCAGTCTTCACCGCTCAAGCCCTACGAAGAGGCCCGCCAGGGCTTTGAAAAGGCTTGGCTCGGCCAGCATCCAGCCTCGGGGCCGAAAAGCATCAGCGGCAATACCGTAACACAGATTCTGCTTTCCGAGCAACAGGCAGCGGATATTTTTTCCCTAAAAAAACAGCTGCATGGTGCCCGGTTAGTGGTGACCATCGGCGATCAGGCACTGGAGTTTGCCAAGGAGCTGCGGGAGGTGCCGGTGGTTTATCTTTTGGCGCCCTCGGCCGCCTCGCCGCCCCGCAATTTCATCGGCATCGAGATGCGTATCCAACCTTCCCGTCAGCTGGCCGCGATCAACAAGGCGTTGCCCAAGGTCCGCTCCATCGGTGTTCTCTACAACCCCGGCCAGTCAGGCCAATGGGTGCAGGAGGCACTGCTCTCGCCGGTAGCCTCGGTGCAGACCCTGCTCTTCAAGAAGTTCGACAGCCAGACCAACGTGCCGGGCGCGCTCCAGGAGCTGGCCGGCAAGGTCGATGCTTACTGGTTGCTGCCAGACCCCCAGCTCACCGCGCCGCAGGTCATGGGCAGCCTGCTGGAATTTTCCATGAAAAACCGCGTCCCCATCATCAGCTTTTCAGAGAAATACCTGGCCCAAGGCGCGGCCGTGGCGGTGACCTTCGACACCGTTGACATGGGGGCCCAGGCCGCCGAGCTGGGGGCTCAGGTGGCCCGCGACGGTCTGGGCAAAGACATCCCCGCCATCACCCCGCCCCGCAAGGTCAGGGTGATGGCTAATCCCACGGTGCTTGAGCGGCTGGGCGTCCCCTTCGCCCCCAACGCCATCGACGCCAATTACACCCAGGAGGGTGGACGATGAGCCCCTTGGATTTGCACTGGGTCGGAAAAAAATTCTGGCTGCCGCTGAGCTACCGTCTGAAGCTGTTCCTCACCTTTTTGGGGGTTCTGGTTCTCTGCGGCGGCGGCCTGATTCTACTTTTCGGTCATTTCCAGAGGCAGGCCCTGCAGGAACAGACATACAACAAGGGGAGATTTATCTCCTCGGTGCTGGCCCGCAACCTGGAGGGGCCGCTTTTTTTCATGAACATGGAGCAGATCAGCGCCAACGCGGATGCGGTCCTCGGGGCGACCGACCTTGTCGCCATCCTCATCTACGACAAGGACGACCATCTGATCTTTTCCCGCTTCGCGTCCCAGGGAGACGATGATGCCGCCCGGCCGGAGGAATTGGGCCGTTTTGCCAAGATCATGGAGGGACAGACCCACACAGGGGAAGAGACATCCAGAACCCAATGGCGCCAGAAGCGGTACTTCGTGTTCTGCAGGCGAATCATCACCGCCGGCCAGTCAAACGACCAGACCTCCCTCTATTTCGACACCGGCAAAGAGGAACAGCGTTCGGTTACCGAGCTGGGCGGGGTGCAGATTATTTTCGGCCACGCCCAATACCAACGGGGCATGGGAAAGATTTTTCGGCATGCGGTGCTGATCTTTCTCTCCTTTCTGCCCATCTCCCTATTTTTGGCCCTCATGCTGGCACGGGACGTAGTCAGGCCGCTGCACGCCTTAGTCGAAACCTTAAGAACCCGACTGGGGAAGAGTGAAGAAGAAAAAGAAAAAGAAGAAGAAACCGATGAACTTGGCCAGCTCGACAGACGCTTGCAACAGCTGGTCGGCCAGCTCGACCACTCCTTTAGCACCATCGCCCAGATGAATGAGGGGCTGGAGAAAAAGGTGGCCGACCGCACCACCGAACTCACCAGGACCATGTGGGAACTCAAGGAGGCCCAGGCCCAGCTGGTGCAGTCGGAGAAGATGGTAGCCGTGGGCCAGCTGGTCGCCGGGGTGGCCCACGAAGTCAACAACACCACCAATTTTGTTACCGGCGCCCTGCCGCCCTTGGAAAAACGGTTGGACGAGCTGCGCCTGATCTTGGAGGGCCATGGCGAGCAGAGTTGCCCAGATTCGGTCCGGGTGGCTGAGCTGATGCAGAGCATCGACCTGCTCCTGGGCAATGTCCGGGAAGGGGCGCGGCGCACCAGCAAGATCGTCACCGATCTCAAGAATTTTTCCCGGCCCGACGACGATCTCTCCCACCAGTTGGACATCAATCAGTGCCTGGAAAGCACCCTGGCCCTGGCCCTGCCCGAATACCGGCACCGGATCGAGGTGACCAGGGAGTTGGCCACGGATTTGCCCAAGGTGTCCGGCTCCCAAGGGCAGATTTGCCAGGTATTTATGAATCTGATCATCAACGCGATTCATGCCCAGCCGAACAAGGGCTCCCTCCTGATCCGCACCTTCAACTCCGGGGATGGTGTGCATGTGGTGTTTAAGGACGAGGGGCCGGGCATTCCCAAAAAAATTCAGGATCGAATATTTGAGCCGTTTTTCACCACCAAGGAGGTTGGCAAGGGCACGGGCTTAGGCTTAAGCGTTTCTTTTGGCATCATCAACAAGCACCGGGGCAGGATTGTGGTTCGCAGTGAACCAGGACAGGGTGCGGAGTTCGAGGTGATCCTCCCGACAGAGCAGGAAGCAATCGCATCACACCATAAGGAGAGCGGAAGATGAACACCAAGAAAGGACGGGTGCTGTATGTGGACGACGAGAAGATCAATCTGATTAACTTTCGGGAAACCCTGTGTGACGATTTCGAGATCTTCACCGCCGGTTCCGGAAAGGAGGCGCTGGCCCTTCTTGAGCGGGAGGGGGAGATGGGCCTGGTGGTCTCAGACCAGCGGATGCCGGAGATGAGCGGCATCGAGCTGCTCATCAAGGTCAAGGAGGCGTACCCGGACACCATCCGGATGATCATCAGCGCCTACACCGAGATCCATGAGCTCATCGAGGCGATCAACAAGGCGGAGGTGTACCGATATTTTGTCAAGCCTTGGCAGGCGGATTCCCTACGGCTCACCATCGGCAATGCGGTGGGCACCTATGCCCTGGGCCAGGAGATCAAGGGGTTTGTTGAACGTGGTCGAAAGAACATGGCGGAGCGCATGCAAATCCTTGAGAGGAACAAAGAATGAGCCGGGCGCGCCTGCTTTTTATCGACGACGAGGAGATCAACCGGAGCAACTTCTCGCAGACCTTTGCCGATGAGTATGAGATCCTGCTGGCCGCCTCCGGGGAGGAAGCTCTGGAGATCATGGCCCAAGAAGAAGACCTTGCTCTAATCCTCTCCGACCAGCGCATGCCGGGGCTGTCCGGGGCCGAGGTTCTGGCCAGGGCCAGGGAGCTTGCTCCCAAAACCGAACGGATCATGATCACCGGCTATTCCGAACCGGAGGACATCATGGCCGCCATCAACCAGGGGCATGTTTACCGTTACATCCTCAAGCCCTGGTCCAGCGAAGAACTGCGCATTGCCATCATCCATGCGGTGGAGCGGTATCAGCTCAAAGAGGAAAACCGGACCCTGCTTTTGGCGCTGGAAGCAAAAAACGCTGAACTGGAAGCGCTGGTCAGGACCCGGACCATAGAGCTGAAAAACCTCCAGAGCCTGTTGCCCATCTGCTCTTACTGCCGAAAGATCCGGGACGACAAGAATGCCTGGCACGAGCTGGAGGAGTATCTGCACCAGCATACCGATATCCTCTTTACCCACGGTATCTGCCCGCATTGCTATGACAAGGTGATGGCAGGACTCAAAAAAGACCTTGGGCAGCTGAAAAAGCCGGCAGGGCAATAGATTCAGCTTCCGCCCTGTGCCAAATCCAGGGCCAGCCGTGCGGCCCGGGCCGAAGCCCCTGCCCCACCCAACCGTTCCCGGACCTCGGCCAGCCCTGCCAACATGGCGGTGCGTTCCGCCTGGTTCGCAACAAGACGCACGGTGGCTGCGGCGATCTTTTCCGGCACAGCCTCGTGCTGGAGCAGTTCCGGCACCACCTCCCGTCCAGCCACCAAATTTACCAGTGAGGCATACTGGACCTTGATCAGGCGTCGCCCCAAAAAATAGGTGAGCGGCGAAACCCGATAGGACACAACCATGGGCACATTCAGGATGGCCAGCTCCAGGGAGACGGTGCCCGAGGCCGCCATCACCGCGTTGCAGGCGGCCATGAGCTCGTAGCGGTCCTTCCGAACCACCCGCACCTCGACCCCAGCCTCGGCCAGGCCATGGGCCAGAAGATCATTCTCGCTCAGGGTCGGAGCCAGGGGCAGGAGAAAGACCGGCTTGCCCAGCTGCGCCTGAATCAACCTTGCCGCCGCCAAAAATACCGGCAGCATCCCGGCTATCTCTCGCCTACGACTGCCTGGCAGGATGCCGATCACCGTGCTCTCCGGCGCTATGCCCAGGCTCTGTAAATAATCCTCCCGAGTCCGGGTGGTTTGCACCGTATCCATGAGGGGATGGCCGACAAAATCAACATTCATCCCGCGTTTGCGGTAGAATTCCTTTTCAAAGGGCAGGATCACGGCCAGCCGATTCACCAGTTTTTTGATGGTCTTTACCCGACCGCTGCGCCAGGCCCAGACCTGCGGGCTGATGTAGTAGAAGACCGGGATGCCGAGCTGTTTGGCCTTTTTGGCCAGGATCAGGTTGAAGTCAGGATAGTCGATGAGGATCAACAGGCGGGGCGGCTGTTCCCGAAGCCGTTTTTCAAGGGCATGCATGGCCTCGCGGATAAAACCCAGATGGCTGATGACCTCGACGATACCCACCACGGCCAGCTGGGCCGAATCGTAGAGAATCTCCACTCCCTGGGCGGCCAGGGCCGGACCGCCGATGCCGCAGACCGCCAGATCAGGGGCCTGTTCCCGCATGGCGGCGACGAGCTTCGCCCCGTGCATGTCGCCGGAGGCCTCGCCGGCCACGATCATGATTTGCAAGGGGGCTTCCATGGTTGGCTCAGCCATGGAACAGCTGGGGGTGGCTGGCTGCATGTTCCTTGATCCTGGCCATGATCTCCTGGGCCACGGCCAGGGCCAACCGCCCTTCCCTGCCCGAGACCTTTGGCTGAGTCCGGTTGCGGACATTCTTGACAAAATCCTTCAACTCCATCTCCAGGGCATCCTGGTGCAGGTAGCAGGAGGAGATGACCTCCTCGTGGGGCATGGAGTTTTCGTCCAACCCCTTGCCCGGCTTGATCACGGTGATCTCCTTTTTGCCGTAATCGACCGCCACGAATGAATTGGGCTGGAACACCCGGAGCCGCCGGATGTTGTCTTTGGAGATGCGGCTTACGGTAAGGTTGGCGGTGCAGCCGTTTTCAAAAATCAGGCGGACATTGGCAATATCGGTGGTCTGGGTGAACACCGGCATGCCCACCGGATGCATGGAGGCGATGGGTGATTTGACAATGCTCAAGACGATGTCGATGTCGTGGATCATTAGGTCGAGGACCACATCAACATCAAGGCCCCGGGGCTTGAAGACATGGATCCGGTGCGACTCGATGAAGAGCGGCTGGGTGAGGTGTTCGGCCATGGCCAGAACGGCGGGATTGTACTGTTCGATATGGCCGACCTGCAGGATGCGCTGCCCCTTATCAGCCAGGGCGATGAGATCGTCGGCCTCGGCCAGCGTAGTGGTCATGGGCTTTTCCAGCATCACGTCCTTGCCGGCCAGGAGACAGACCCGGGCCACCTGGTGGTGCAGGCTGGTGGGCACCACCACGCTTACGGCATCGACCTGGTCGAGCAGCGCCTGATAATCACCAAAGGCGGTGGTGTTGCAGGCCGCGGCAACCTCGGCGGCATAGGCCGGGTTGAGATCCGCCACCCCCACCAGCTCTACCTCCGGGTTTGCCATGTATTTTTGGGCATGAAACTTGCCGAGATACCCTACCCCGATAACCCCGATGCGTGTCTGTGTCATAATATCTGCCTACCTGTGAGCTTGAATTTCCTGAGAAATTACGTCATTGCGCAGGAAGTGACAAGGTAAAAGGTGTAAAAAACGTCTTGCTCCTTGAGCCTTTCACCCTTGAGCCGCATAATATAGTTTGGCAAATCTGAGGAAATCAATTTATAGGGCTGACGAGTTGTGCTACTATCCCCCCAGATATTTTGGTGAACTGCCGCTTTTTTATTCCAGTTTGCATTTAGTCCTTGCCATATGCCGGCCGCCAGCGGCCCAGCCTTTGATACCCTATGAATCTGCCACGAATCTCCAACCTGCGCCTCCGAACCAGGATCATCCTTGGCTGCGCCATTTTCGGAATATTAGGGGTCCTTGGCCCGATAGTGCTGCTCCCACACTTTGTTGACCTTGATGCGCTCAAGACGCGGATAAGCGCACAGGTAGCCGCCAGGCTGGAAGGTGACCTGCAAACCGACCGCCTGGAATGGGCCTGGCTGCCCCTACCCCACCTGAACCTGCGCAACACCCGTTTTGCCAACGAAGAAACTGCGCTGACAGTACCCATGGCCAAGGTATATCCGGACTGGTGGTCCTTGTTCCGTGGCCAGGTCCGGATAGGGAAGGTTGTCCTGATAAGTCCGGAAATCCGGGTGAAACAGCTTCCGACTGCGCTCTCCGCTCCCCCCGATCCCGAACTTGCCGGGCTGAAAGTTGTGATCCGCAACGGGGCATTGCAGGTTGATGCCAACAGCCAGTGGCCGGTTCTGCAGAGCACTTTTTCCATGAAGGCCCTGAACGGCAGCGTGGCGGTTAGCCTTGCCGCCGTTGATTTTGATCTTTCCGGCAGGCCTGCGGATGGGGAACATCTTGCCGTATCCGGGGAGTATCTTCGTGAGGATGTATCCTACCGATTGAAATTTTCCTGCCGCAACTTTAATCCGCAGGCAATATTCCATTCCTTTGCCCAGGGCAAGCTGGCGCTTACCGATTCTCCCCTCAATCTCACAGGCAACATCGAAGGCCGTGGGCTTGAAAAAATTACCGGCAAAATTGTGGGTGACTCCCCCTGCCTGCTGGCTTTTTCCAAAAATAACAAAATTCCGCTGAACTGCGGGATTGTCGATCTAGCCTTTGCCAAGGATGGCGACGACCTGCTGTTGACGCTCAATGAATTAGAGATGCGGGAACCGGGATTGAAACTCGCCGGCACGGTCCGGCGTTTAGCCGGAGATAAGGCAAATTCCGCGCCGGTGTGGCAGATCGATCTCAAGGGGGAGGACCTTCAGCTGACCCAAATTCGCGAGGCGGTTCTCTCCCTGTGGGGGGAGAACAAGATTGCCAATGAAGTGACAAAGATTGTCCATGGCGGTACGGCAGGCAAGGCCAGTTACAGCTTCCATGGCACGGCGGCGGATTTTGGTTTTGTGCGTAACATGCGCATCACCGCCGAAGAAATTGAGGCCACGATCGTTACCCCGGCGGGGAATTTGCTCTTGACCAACGCCAGGGGCAGGATGCGGATCGAAAACGGCCTGCTCACGGTGGATGCTGATGAGGCTCGGATGGGCAACAGCCGGGGCAAGAATTGCCGTCTGATTTTGGGGCTGCCGGATGATGATTTCACCTTCAAGCTTGATGTTGATCTTGACGCCGATCTGGCCGAGCTGCCTGGGGTTCTGGAACGGCTCGTCGAGCACCAGCCTTTTCAGGACGAACTGACCAAGTTCAGCGAGGTTTCGGGCCGGGCGAGCGGTCATCTTCACCTTGGCGATCACCTGAAAGACTTCAAGGTTGCCATTGAAGTTGCCACCATGGAGGGCAAGGGCCGCTATACGCCGCTGGCGGAGAATTTCATCATTGATGGTGGCGAGATGACCATTGCCCCGCCCCTGGTGCAATGGCGAAACGTGCATGGCGCTTATGGCCCCCATGTGGTGAAAAAAACAGCCGGAAAGGTGCGTTGGCCAGACGATATTCTTCTTGAGGTAACCCAGCTTGAGGCAGTGCTGGCGGCAAAAGAGCTGGAAAAGGAAAACCTCTCCTATTTAAAAGAAATAAGCGGAGCCCTGCACAAAAATATTACCCGGGCGGATGGCAGAATAGAGCTGCGGAATACATCAATTTCGGGGAAGGCCTCGGAACCCAAGCTGTGGCAGGCGGATGCAGATGTCTTTTTGCAGAATCTTGCCGTGGAAACGCCGTTTTTTCCGGAACCGATTCGGATAAAACAGGGAAAAGGTCATTTATCAAACAAGGAAATCACGATTTCCGAAGCTACATGCTCCCTTTTCGGCGAGTCCTTCACCTTGGGCGCCTCCTTGTCACACCAGCTTTTTGCATCGCTACGCGGGAAAATATCTCTGCAAGGAAAGGTCGGACAGGGCTTGGGGCAATGGCTCAAGGACCGACGTCTTGTTTCCCCCTCCCTTTTCCCGCACCTTCCCTTCCAGGTGGAGTCATTGCAAATCGATCTCCAGGAAGGAAAAACTTTTGCCAAGGGTCTGATTCGGCCGGAGGGTGTGATATTCAACCCCCCTAGGGCCGATTTTTCCCTGGAATTCACCAATAACGACCCCCTGAAAATGGCGACCCATATTTACGGCGGCAAGGAAGACGCCACGATCACCCTGGATTTTCTGGACAACACCAAGAAAACCTTTCTCTTTTCCTGGAAGGGCGAATTATCCAAGCAAACCGTTGACCAGCTTCTGGATCGGAAAAACTTGTTGCGGGGCAAGATCGCCGGAGATTTCCAGCTCTATATGCCTCAGGACTCCAACAAAGTTGCCTTTACCGGACAGCTTGAGGCCACGAATCTGCGCTGGTTTTGGGACGAGGAGGCTGAACGCTTTGTTGATATTCAGGAGCTTCGCCTTGCAGGGGTTGGCAAGGACCTCAAGGTAAAACGCCTGGCCTGCGCCTTTAATGACAAGGAATCCGTGGTGGTCAATGGGCTGGTCTCGCGGGTTGCCACCGGGCTTGATCTAAAGCTTGATCTTGTCTCTCCCGCGCTTTCCAAAAAAACGCTGCTCGATTTTCAGGAAACCCTGAAACGGATCAGGGACAAGGGCGGCAAGCCAGCTTCTTCCGGAGAGCCCCCTCAGCAGGCGTCTCCCTGGAATATCACCGGCACCGTAGCCTTTGATGTGGATGAATTCTCCTCCGGCCCCAAGCCTGGGGAGAAGACACCTTCCACCTTGGTCTGGCGACCGTTGCAGGGTGAAATCAGAATTCATCCACAGTGGAAGCTGTCCGCGCTGATAACCAATGGCCGCCTCTGCTGTCTGGATACCATCGGCGAATGGTTTTCCACGCCAGAGCTGGGCACGAGCCATTTTGCCCTGAACAGCGCCTGCTCCACCCCACCTCGGTTTGAAACCGTGCTGCCCTGTCTTGGCTACCCGCAGGATATTATTGAGGGGGAATTTGCCCTCAATGGTCGGCTGGCTGGGGGGGTAAGCAACTGGAAGGACGGAACATTACAGATCGACTCGCATAAAGGGCGGATTCTGCGCATGAAGCTTCTTTCGAAAATTTTCAGTGTGGTCAATATCACTGATCTTTTCAGCGTAGTCCAGGGGGAAGATGGCGCCGAGACCTCGACAAAAGGCTTCCCGTACACGGATCTTCTTTTAAAGGCCCACGTGAAGGACAACGACCTGATCATCGACGAGGCAGTGGTGCGCGGAGAAGGGCTAAATATTTTTGCCAGGGGCAAGATGAATCTCAGCACCTTTGAGCTGGATGTCGTGGTTATGATCTCCCCGCTTAAAACCCTTGACGCCATTGTCAGCAAAGTGCCGCTGGTTGGCAGAATCATTGGTGGGGAAACCGCTACCCTGGTCACCTTTCCGGTTGGGGTTACCGGCAAGGCAAGCGATCCCCAGGTGACGCTTCTGCCTCCCAGCGCGGTGGGCGAGGGTTTAGTGAATATCATCAAAAAAACATTGTTGCTGCCGTTTCATATTCTTTCTCCGATGTTACCCGACGCGGCCACGGAGCCTGAAAAGAATTAGTAACTGTTGGGCAGCACCACATCTGTGTGGTTTATCCCCAATTCCGGCATCAAGCGGATGGTTACAAAAGATGAAGGAGCTGTCCGACCCGAACCGGGTCAAGATCATCACCATGCCGGGAGTGCGGGAGCTGGGCGTCTGTGAGCTGACCGCACTTCTTGGGGTGGGACAAGGATTGCGGCAACGATTGCCGGAGGTGCAGCATCTGCGGAAAATTATGATTTAGCCAAGCCGGAAAAGTCTTTTCAGCCAGCTGCCTTCCAGAGCAGGGTGGATGGCAAGAAATGCGTGCAGCCTTGCAATGTTGGGATCTTCGGGGGGGACAAGAAATTCCAGTCCCAGCTCAAAGTGCCTGGCCGGGCCGGAAAGAACATGGTCGAACCACACAGGCTGGCCAGGAATAATAAGCCTATTCCCCTCTTCCCTGTCGATTACTTCGAGTTGGATGACCTTGGCCGGATCATCGTTACAAGCATAAAAAAGATGATAGCTGCCGGTGCGGATGTGGGGAACAGAGAGGCGAGCGCCGTAGAACGAGATGTCCACCAACTCTCCCAGCACAGGGTCGGCAAGAACCAGCCTGTTTTTTGTGTCGCGCAGGATGAGCGTGACCGCCATGCTGACGTTGAACCGTGTCGCCCGCCGATGTTCTTGCCCCATACAGATTCGCCCCAGGGGGAATCTCACCCCCATGCCGTGTAATGCCGCCTGACCTCCTTAAATCCTAATTACAGGATATTCCTGTAACACGTTGATGTCAAAAAAATTTCCGAGTAGCCACCAAGGCTCTCGGAAAAAAGCCTGTCAGTTCATTTTTTTGTCCTGTATCTCCTTGATCATTTCACTTATCAACTGGCCGTTGGGCGCCGTAGCCATTGGGTTGAGACTGACCAGTCCCTGCCAGGCGGCAATAGCGCCGGGCTGATCCTTGAGATCGTAGAGCAGGACAATCCCCTTGTTGAATCGGGCTGTTTCATGTTTGGCGTTTGCCTGAATCGCCCGGTCAAAGGAAGCGACGGCCTGCTGCGGATTGCCCGCCCGGCGGTACATAACCCCGAGATCGGTGAGCACATCGGCATTATTCGGGGCCAGGGCCAGGGATTTGTTGTAGGCGGTGATCGCCTTTTCCGCCTGGTCGGAGTCAAAGTACAGATGGCCAAGGTTGGTCCAGGCCTCGACGTTATCGGGTTTTTTTTGCACCTCAAGCTCAAGCTGCAACAGATGCTGGGTCTGCTCGGCGGTGAGTTTCCCGGCCTGGACTTCCGGCTGGCCGGTGGCAACCTTGGCCGCTCCCCCGCCCGCCGGGGTCTTGTAGATGCTGAAGACGATCCCGGAGAGAAAGCCGATGATCAGGCAGCCGAGGCCGACGAGAAGCACGATTTCTTTTTTGCAGCCGCTTGCGGGAGATTGCTCGGGTTGTGATGCCATGACGTGAAGCCTCCTTCCTGAATTGGGGGTTGAATACTTTTTTTAGTGACAGGGGCAAATCCTGCCACGCTTGTCTGACACGCGCGGCAGGATAAATGTTCCTGAAAAATACATGCTTTCGTTATGCCACCAACTCATGCACCTGGAGCCCGGAGATCGGGGCGAGTTGGCGCGCCTCGTCAACGATCCGACGGTGATGGGTGAAGAGGATGACCTGGGTTTTGGCGGCCAACTCGCCCAGAATTTTCAGGGCTGCTTTGGAACGGGCATCGTCGGCATTTACCAGGATGTCGTCAAGGATGAAGGGCATTGGCTCATGGTTGGCAAGACGCCATTCGAAGGAGGCCAGACGCAGGGCAAGGTAGAGCTGATCCCGGGTGCCGGAGCTCATCCGTTCCACCAAAACCCTGGCGCCGTTTGGCCGTGTCCCGACCAGGATCGGATCGCCCTGGTCATTTTCATCGGTCAGCAAGCTGGCAAAGGAACCCAGTGTGAGTTCGCTGAAATACCGGGAGGTGATGGCCAGCACCGGAGTCTGGTTTTCGCTGCGGAACCGCTCGATCTCGCTTTTCAGGACGTGTCCGGCCACTTTGAGCTGGATATAGCGCTCCGCCAGTCGCCGTATCTTGGCGAGTAGCTGGGCGCCCTGCTCCGCCGCATCGGCGGCCTTGGCATTGCCATCCATCTGTCGGAGCTGGTTTTTCTTTTCTCCGATGAGCCCGGAGAGCCGCTTGCTTTCCGGAGCCAGTTCCTGCTCGATTTCCTGGGTCAGCCGGGCGATTTCTTCGGGGAGTGCATCCGGATCGTCGATCTTCGCTGCCTGATCCTCCAGATCGGCAATGGCAACACCGCCCGCACCCTGGATCAGGGTTTTTTCCGTTTGCGCGAGGCTGGCAGCAAGGCTTCGGTGTTGGGCGGAGCGCTTCTCCGCCGCCTCGAGTCCCTCCGGCAAAACCTCTCCAGCCAGGCGGCAGAGCTCGGCAAGTTGATGCTCCAGATCTTTCCGTTCTCCGGCCAAGAGGAGCGCTTCAGCAGTATCTTCTTGTTCTTTTTTGAGAGACCCTTCCCGCAGGGTTTTATCCGTCCTGGCCTGATTGAGCAGGGTCTTGAGCTGCGCCACGATCTCGCTTGGGGACTGGTGCATGCAGGCGGGGGAGATCTTTTCCGCCAGGGCCAGGGCACCCTCCTCGAATCGCCGGGTATCGCGGACGATGCCATCGATGCGCTTGCGCAGATCCTCGGCCTCTTTCAGCTTGGCAAAACAAAGATGCAAGTTCTCCAGCAGATCCCCGGCCTCGTCGGGGTGGATCTCCCTATTTCCCCCAAGATCACCAACCATCTCCTGCCAGTCCCGACGCCAGACCACCAGCTCTTGGGAAAAATCAGC
>JBAZCG010000085.1:0-13335 GCA_041671085.1 Desulfurivibrionaceae bacterium
ATCTCTTGCAGCATGCTCATGAACTCTAAACCCGAGGCGATCTGGTCGGCGCCCAGGGTAATGGGGGTGCCGATCGGGTCGAAGAGCATTTTTTCGTTGGGGATGCCTGCCTCGGCCAGGGCCATCATCAGGTCAACGGCCATGGCGCAACGCTCGTTGGAGTCGCGGGGCATGCCGTCCGGCCCCCAGAGCAGGGCGATAACGTTGCAGCCTGCTTCGGCCGCAACGGGGATGAGCTTTTCCATCCGCTCGGGCTGGGCGGAGATGGAGTTCATGATTGCGGCTTCGCGGTTTTTAACCACCTTGAACCCGGCGGCCATGGCGTCGGTGTTGGTGGTGTCCAGGCAGAGGGGCACGGAGCTTGCCGCTTCCACGGTCTGCACAACCCAAGGCATCAGCTCGATCCCATCCTTGCGGGCCGGTCCGATGTTGAGATCCAGGTAGGAGGCGCCGGCGGCGGACTCTTCCTTGGCCATCTCCTGAACCGGGGCCTGGTTCCGTTCCTTCATGGCGGTACCGCTTCTTTTGCCCATGATGTTGATGCTTTCTGCGATGGCTGCTACCTTGATCATTGTTTTCTCCCGTGCTGTAGTTTCAATCGTAAATATTTAGGAACCGTTACGGAGAATCATTCCGTTACGGCTCTTTATGCCGTTCTTCTCATTTCAGCAGTGTGTTAGCGGCGATGGCTATCGTGTGCCATCAACGACTTTTACCGCTCCCAATGGGACGACGGTTTCCCCAGTGTAAGAGTGCATGGTAACGTGGGAAAATAGCGTTTTACAAAAAGGATGTCAACAGGCAACAGGATAACGTTGTGTAAAAAAGTATCAATTGGGCACGGAAATCGGTGGATATACTTAGGCGGCTAGCCTGATTCAATCTTGAGTTGCCACCTGCCTGAGCGCTTCAAAAATATCCATGGGCGAGGTGTTGTTGGCTGCGGCGATCTCCTTAATGGTCATGGTCTCGGTGGCCGAGATCTTGTGGTCGGCAAACCCTCGGAGGACCGCCTTGATGTTGAGGTCGTACTCATGACAGATATCGACCAGAGGCTTCTTGCCGAATCCTCCGGGCGGGTTGGCGGGCAGGGTTTTGCTCTGTCCGGGTTGTTCCGGCGGCAACATGGCCTGATATACCGTCTTTGGGCTCAGATGGTTCATCTTGGCAATCTCGGCGATGGACAGGTTTGGATCGGTGACGCGAATCTTGGCCGCGGCCAGACGGGTCAGGCTGGTATCCAGATCCAACTCCACCTTTTTGCTGAAGGTGGTAAGCGAGGAGAGTTCGGCATGGCCATATGGCGGTTCCCCATACTTTTTGGCGGCGCTCTCCTTGATCTGGTCGCCGATGGCGATGATGGTGGAAAACGGCGGCACCTCCAAATAGGTCCCCAGGGCAAAAACCAGGCATAGGATGAGGGCAACGGTGGAGTCCGTGGTGAAGATGCGCAATTCCGCGGTCCGAGTTTTCAGATAGGCGACAATGGGATTCCAGTTGTAGTATGTGTGCAGGCAGATGGCGAACAAAAGCAGAACACCCAGGTTCACATGCAGACTGCCCCACTGGGTTTTACTCAGGCCCCACAACCGCCAATCGGACCAGTAGGCCACCCGCCCCTGAGGGACGATGTAAAGTATGACGCTGGTCAGCATCTCAAGGACAAAAGAGACCAGGGCGGTGAGAGAGGTAATTTTACGCAAGTTCATGAAAATCTCCGGGTGATTGCAGACAATAAAACATGGACAGCCAACCGTTAGGCTACCTGTCCATGTTGAGCTGAAAAAGATCTTGAAAACGGATTAACGCCGTCCGCCGCCCATGCCACCGCCCATGCCCCCACCCATACCACCTCCTGTGCCGGAGCCCCTGCCCTGTCCATTTTTCTGGCCCGATCCGTCACGCGGAGCATTCGCCGGCTGCCCCATGGCTTTTTGTCTTTCCTCCGGGGTCATCTGCTGCACCCGTTTCTGCCATTCGTTCTGGAAGGCATTTCGCTCTTCTATCGTGGATTGCTTCAGACTGCCACGCTTTGCCGCCAGCTCCTCATTGGTCATGACGCTGTAGTCGGTCGCTGCCCAAGCCAGGGTGACGGCGCTAAGCAGGGAGAGGGTAAGGACGGTGCCGATCCACTTGATTCCTGTGTTTTTCATGGGTATCTCCTTCATTGTGGATAAGAAAAGAGGCCTGCCGATTTTCTTGAAAACCTGGCAGGCCTTATCTCGTGATGTATATAGGGGGGATATTATTGGCGTGATCCGTCCTGCAATCCACGACCATTGCTGGGGCGGGTGGTAGCGCCGCTGGCGGTTGTTCCGGTTGTGAGAAAGGTGCCGTCACGCCGCTGTGAGCCCGCCGGGGGGGTGACGCTGGTCCCGGATGTCCCGGTAGTAACACGGGTTCCCCGAGCAGTGCCGCCATTGCCTCTGCCCGCTGCGAAAACCTCGCCCGCACAGAGTGCCGCCACAAGTGCCACTACTACTGCCGATGTGATAATCCGTGATTTCATGATGTTGATCCTCTTTGTGTTTTTCCGGTGTAGGCAGCGCGAGATGAACACGCTGCCAGAAATTGTACTCTGCAGAACCAACATATCACGAATCATGCCATTGATTACAGGCAAGGAGTTATTCCTTTGAATCAGCGCGTATAATCTCAGGTATAGCCATGGCCGATCCTATCCTGGACATGGGGAAATTTGGGTAAAATGTATCCATGCAGACAGTAGCATACGGATATTTTTTGCGCAGCGTGGCACTTTGTCGCGGCAAGCTCTCAGGGTTTCACGTGAAACGTGAAAGAAATCAACAAAGTTTCAACAGGCAATCAACACAAAGTAAACAGGTTTTCAACAGCTTTTTCGGGGAGCGAATCAAGCGGGGAACTGTGCGGGCCGCAACCATTTTTTCAACAGCAAACGGGTGCAGTCCCCCACCAGGCGCGGGGTGTTGCCGATAGAGGGTCTGTCCGCCACAGGAAAGGATTCCGACCCGCTCTGAATTGCCACGGCCTCGGCTAAATAGTGGAGATGCCAGCCAGCCTGGCGTGCCTTCAGGCAATAATCAGCATCGGCGTAGTGCGCAACAAAATCTTCGTCCAGCAGGCCGATGTCTTCAACCACCTCCTGCCGAATCACCAGACAGATGTCCAAGAGCCATTCCGCCTCGAAGGAGCGCAGATGGTCCTGTTCCGTGAGTAGATGCCGCCTGATAATACTGGGCGCAGCCGGGAGCAACCGGGCTAGGGGGGTATGCTGACATAGGATCGTGGCCAACGAAGGGGCCGAGCGCACCGAGGGTTGGACCATGCCGTAGGTGTCAACGATTCGAGGTGCGACCAGACCCGCTTCCGGATTTTCATCAAGAAAGCGGATCAGAGCGGCAAGGCAGCCGGGCTGTGGCCGGAGCCCTTCATCCCAGAAGGAGAGATAACGGGCCGCAGCCAGACGGCAGGCGTGGTTGCGGGCCTTGGCCGGCTGGTCGGCCCCGCTGTTTTCCAGAATGGTGATCTCCGGGAAAGCCCGTTCCAGCCGGGTAAGGGCGGGATGCTCCGGCTGGCTGGCCACCACGATAATCTCCAGGGCTACCGGGTCGGCCTGGGGCAGGAGAGCGTCCAGAAAAGGGAAAAGCCCTTCGGGTTGGGCCAGGTTGTGGATCAAGCAAACCGCCAGATCAGGTTCAATGTCTTCCATGGTTATTGACGCGGCAGTTTGTCCCGCACCGTGGGGAAAAGAGCCATATCGGTGTGGGGTAGGAAGAGCGAGGCCATGTAGTGGTTCATGAACTGGGCGCTCTCCGAGAGCTCCAGGTTGGTCATCAGCGAGCTGACCATCATCCGTTCCCTAAAGCGGACATGGTCGGTGAGGCTAATCTGGCAGCCGAGCATGGAGGCGTTGCCCAGATAGTAGAACTTGTCGCGGTCGATGTCCGGCAGCAAGCCGATGCAGATCGCCTGTTCCAGGTCGATATACGCGCCGAAGTTGCCCGCCATGATCACCCGGTCCAAGTCCGCAAAGGTCATGCCCACGGATTCCAGCAGGGTGACGTAGCCCGCGTACATGGCGCCCTTGGCCCGGGTCAGGTTGTCCAGATCCACCTCGGTGATGGCGATGTCCTCGCCCATGAGAGTGTCCTTGGCCCAGGCCAGCACATACTCGTAGCCGTCGATCCCCTGGCGGATGCGGGGATGGTCGAGGCCTCGGTTGAACTTGCCCTGCTGATCGATGACCCCGGCTTCCAGCAGCTCGGCCACGATGGCGATCAGGCCGGAGCCGCAGATGCCGCAGGGCTTGATCCGGTCGATGGTGATGATCATCGGCTCGAGCGTCTCGGGGTGGATGTGGAAGTTCTCGATGGCCCCGGCATTGGCCCGCATGCCGTGGCGGATGCCGCCGCCTTCGAAGGCAGGCCCGGCGGAGCAGGCGGCGCAGACCATCCATTCCTCGTTGCCCACCACGATCTCGCCGTTGGTGCCGATGTCGATGAACAGGGTGAGCAAGGGGCTCTTGTACATCTGGCAGGCGTGGACTCCGGCGATGATGTCGCCGCCCACGTAGCTCGCCACCGAGGGGTAGAGGAAGAGGCGCACCGAGGGGTGGGCGTGGATGCCTAAGACTGCGGCGCGGGTCAGGGGGAAGTGGCTGCAGGTCGGCACATAGGGCGACTCGCGCAGATACTTGGGGTTTAAGCCCAGAAGCAGATGGCTCATGATGGTGTTGCCCGCAGCCATGATGTAGCTGATGTTGCTGGGGCTGATCATCACCTTTTTGCAGACTGTTTCGATCACCGCGTTGATGGTGCGGACCACCTTTTCTTGCAGCCCCTTGAGGCCGCCGGGCCGCTGGGAGTAAATGATCCGAGAGATGACGTCCTCGCCGCAGCCGATCTGGTCGTTGTAGGCCGAGGCCTCGGCGATTACCTCACCGGAATTAAGGTCGATCAACACCCCGCACACTGTGGTGGTGCCGATGTCCACCGCCAAGCCGTAGAGATTGCCCGTGGTGTCGCCCGCTTCCAAGGCGATGATTCGATCCGGCTCCTCGGCCCTTTTGCCGCGGAGCATGATCGCCGTCACCTGCCAGTCGGCCTCCCGCAGGAGGAAGGGCAGCTCCATCAACAGCTCCGGGTGGTCGTAGGTGGGTTCGGCGCAGTCGTGGCATTTTTTCTTGATGGCCCGCATCAACCGCTGGAGATCCGGGACATTGTCTTCCAGGGTCGGCGGCTCCAGGGTGAGGAAGCGTTTCTCCACCGGCGGCGCCACCTGCCAGGTGCCGATGAGATGGTCCAGCGAGCGGGCGGAGATGGAGCGGGTGGTTTTGGGCTTGGCCTTGAGGGCCTTGCCGTCCTTGCTGGTCGCGGCGGGGATGGAGACCACCAGATCCTGGATGACCGTGGACTGGCAGGCCATACGGAAACCCGCGGCGTGTTCCTCCACCGAGAGCTGCATGGCCTTGTTGGCGGCAACCTCGCCCTGTTCGATCTTGACCTTGCACTTGCCGCAGACCCCATCGCCGCCGCAGGAGGCCTGGATATAGACCCCGGCCTTGGCCGCGGCACTCAACAGGTTTTCGCCGTTATCCACCTCGGTGGTGACGTTGTCGGGCAGGAAGGTTACGGTGTTTTTCATGAATCTCCGGTCTCCGGGGAAATGTTGGTAATGGATGGATTATTGCCACAAAGATAGCAGGAAGGCGGGGCTTGTCAAGCATCCTTTCCGGGGAAGAGACGCCAGTGGTGGGATGAGGTGCTACGGGGGAGGAGGCGTGGTGGCGCGGTTTTTCTCGTCACCACTTCTTCTTTCAAGACGGGGAGGCGGGTGAAGGTCAGGCCGTGAAGCGGGGCAGAAATTCCTCTATCTTTTGGAGGTCGTTGCAGGCAACCGGCTTTTTGACCACCGTCGTCACCAGTGAGCTGTCGGCCAGGGAATGCATCTGGTCGATCTGCATGGTGTCGAGCATGGAGACCAGCACCATCTTTGGTTTTTTAACGAGCTGACCGCAGCGGTAGCACTCGTTCAGCGCGGCCAGTACGGTCGGCCCGGCCATCCATAATCGGCATCAGCATGTCCAGAAAGACGAGGTCCGGCTTTTTCTTGAAGAACAGGAACAGTCCTTGGGCCCCGTTGACCGCCTCACTGATCTTGCAGTCCGTAAACATGGCGATCAGGTGGTTTTTCAGGGTGGTGCGGGCAACCGTGCCGTCGTCAATGATAAGGAAGGCATGGGGACACCTATCTGTTCGAGGATGTGGCATTTTTCAACGTGCAACTATGGCAGATTGGTTGGTGGGATGCAATACTGAAAAAATGCGGCGTATCGAACAGAAACCGCCCCGTTCTGAGGGGGGGCTGGGATATGGAGAGAGGGGCGGTGTCTCCCTAAGCCTGCTTTCCTTCATATGCAATTGTCTTGGCAGTCTGCAGGGAAATCCGCTAATACATTATTATATTCCAAAATTTGTCCAAGTGCCAAAAGAGTCATGAATACGAGAGGAGCCCACCATGCTTCAGTTTCACATCGATGAGGAGCGCTGCATCCAGTGCGGCGAATGTGTGCTTGAGTGCCCTGCCGGCGTGATCGCAATGGCTACTCATCCGGAAATGACCAATGAGGAGGGATGTTTCCAGTGCCAGCACTGCCTTGCCGTCTGTCCGACCGCGGCGATTTCGATCCTCGGCAAAGATCCAGATGCGAGCACAGAGCTTAAAGGAAACATGCCTGATCCAGCAAACCTGGCGACCCTGATCAAGGGAAGAAGGGCGGTGCGCCGTTACCGCGACAAAGATCTGGCCCCGGAGCTGATCGACCAGCTGCTGGAGGTTTCCTGCCATGCGCCCACCGGGGTCAACGCCCGGTCGGTGCTCTTCACCG
The DNA here is from genome assembly GCA_041671085.1 of Desulfurivibrionaceae bacterium. Classification (GTDB taxonomy): domain Bacteria; phylum Desulfobacterota; class Desulfobulbia; order Desulfobulbales; family Desulfurivibrionaceae; genus Thiovibrio. Next base: position 6,869 of record JBAZCG010000085.1, read on the forward strand.
TGGTCCGGGAGCGGGCGGTAATGCACAGGCTGCGGGAGGATCTGATAACCCGCCTCACCAAATTGAAGGACGCCGATGCGCTGCCGGAAGGCATGGCAGCAAAGTACCTCGGCTGGACGGTCAATGCCTGGCAGGAGAAGGGCACGGACATCATTTTTCGGGGAGCGCCGCACCTGCTCATCACCAGCGCCCCAGCCGACGCGCCCTGTCCGGTTCAGGATACCCACATTGCCCTAGCCACCTTCCAGCTAATCGCCCATGCCCACGGGGTCGGCACCGTCTGGGACGGCATCTGCATGATGGCTCTTGCCGCCTGTCCCGACGTGATCAGCAGGCTCGGTATCCCAAAAAATCATACCCTGGGGTATGCCATCGCCTTTGGCGAACCGGCGGTGGAATACCATCGGACCGTACAACGTGGTCCGGCTCTGGTGAATGTGGTTAGGTGGTGATTCCCGCTCGGGTAGGTGAATGCGTCAGAAAAGAGATTCCTTTCTGAAACAAGAAGAAACACAGATACAACAGACCACACTCCGATTTGCCTTTTTGCAAAACCGGCTATGCTGACTAGCAGGGAGAAAAGAAATGCATACCACGAGCTTCGGAGAATATCTGGTCAACCAGGGGATTATCTCCCCTCAGCAGCTGGAAAAATGCCTGCGCATCCAGAACAAACAGGGCTTACTCCGGGAATATGCTCTGGAGCTGGACTATCTGCACCAGGAGCATATTCCCGCCATCAAGGCATACATGGACAGTCATCCAGATGTCCGCTTCGGCGAGGCCGCCGTATCCCTGGGACTCATCAGTGCCAGCCAGCTCCGCTACCTGCTCGATGCATGCACACGTCGCAAGGTGCGTATCGGCGACATCCTGCTACAGGAGGGATTCATCAGCCAGGAGACCCTGCTTTCCGCGCTGATGAGTTTCCAGGGTAAGCGGAGGAAGCTTGCAACCATCATGGTGGTGGAGCCGTCCAGCACGGTCGGAAAATTCCTGGCCTCCACCTTGGCACGTTACGGCTACCGGACCACCCTTGCCCATACCGGCAAGGAGGCGCTTGCCGTCATGCGGGCTCACCGCCAGGACCTGGCCATCATCGCCGGGATACTCAAAGACATGGACGGCTACGAACTGTGCCGAGCCATCATCTCCGACCCCGCCCTGGCCTCCACCCAGCTGGCCATCCTCAGCTCCGATCTCAGGGAGCAACGAATCGAAAAAGCCTTCGAGGCTGGGGTAACCCATTTCCTGGCCAAGCCAATCCATGAAAATGAATTGATCAATGTTGTCTACCAGATAGAGAAGGAGTTGGGGGCTGCACGAGGGGAAACCATCCTGGTCGTGGATGACAGCACCGGTCCCCGCCGGATAATCAGCCGGGAGTTGAGCAAAGCTGGGTACAAAATCCTGCAGGCGGTAAACGGCGAAGAGGCCATCAAGATGGCCACGGGACTCCGTCCTGATCTCATCACCATGGATCTGGAGATGCCGATCATGGGAGGCCTTGAGGCCTGCCGGCATCTCAAACAGAATCCGGTTACTGCCGATATCCCGGTTATCGTTATCTCAGGGAGCTGTACCCCCATCCTGGTGGAGAAGGGCTTCGAGGCCGGTGTGGTAGAGTTCTTCGGCAAGCCCTTTGCCAGCGGCCAACTGGCTGATTACGTCAATGCCCTGTTCGAGGCCAAGAAAATCCGCAAGAAGGAGAAGATCCTGGTGGCGGAGGATTCCCCCACCACTCGCCATATCCTCTCCTTCCTTTTTGCCAAGAACGGCTATGAGGTGGTGTGCGCCCGCGATGGCGAAGAGGCGACCCGGCTGCTCGGTGAAACCATGCCGGACCTGGTCCTCACCGACCGCATCATGCCAAAAAAGGATGGGCTTGCTCTGGTGGCGGAGATGAAACAGTCCCGCCGCTTCCGGCATATCCCGGTCCTGATGATTACCTCGGCCCACAAACGGGAGGACCTGCTCCAGGCCCTCCGTGCGGGAGTCAACGATTACTTGGTCAAGCCGTTTGACGAACCGGAGCTGTTGCTGCGGGTAGGTGTTCACCTCCTCACCAAACGGCTGTACGACGAGATTGCCGAGGAACGGGCCAAGCAGGAAGCCATCAACCGGCGCCAGGGGCTGCTCCTGCACGAGATTACCCTGCTCAGCCAGATGGGCCAGTCCTTCCAGCGTTGCCGAGAGGAAGGGGAGCTCCACGCCGTCATCGCCGATTCCCTGGCGCAACTCTTCCCCGCAACCCACGGGGTGGTGCGGCTTTTGGAGCAAAATGGCGAGGATTGGCGAACCGTGGCCACCTGGGGTAAAGAGCTCGCCGGGTCTGACGGCCCGACCGAGGTGGAGCACTGCCCCGCGCTAACCACGGGCACCGCGCATAGCAGCGACGTTGAGGATGCTGACCAGGAGCTCTGCGGCTGTGCCAGCCGATGGTCCATCTGCATCCCCTTGATCGTGCAGGGAGCAAAATTGGGGTTGCTCCAGCTTCTGCACCGTCGGGAGGAGGGCAGCGATGGCGACAGCAGCGGCGGTGGCGCCTGGCCCCTGCTCGCCACCACTGCCGAGCACGTGGCCCTGGCGCTGAACAACCTGCGTCTTCAGGAATCATTGCGGCAGCAGTCCATCCGCGATCCGCTCACAGGGCTTTTCAACCGGCGCTATCTGGACGCAACCCTGGGGCGGGAAGTGGCGCGCTCCCTTCGCACCGGTACACCGTTGGGGGTAATCATGCTGGATGTGGATCATTTCAAGCGCTTCAATGATATCCACGGCCATGCCGCCGGCGACGTGGTGCTCCAGATTCTGGGAGAACGGCTTCGCTCCAGCATCCGCCAGGAGGATATCGCCTGCCGGTACGGCGGCGAGGAATTTACCATTATCATGCCGGGGGCCAAGCGGGAGGATGTGATCAAACGCGCCGAGAGCGTCCGGCATCTGGTGGAAACCGAGGTTCCCCCCGAGTTCGGCGGCAAGCCGTTGCCGCCCTACACCATCTCCCTCGGCGTGGCCGCCTGGCCGGAAAACCAGGGATCTGCCCCGGCGCTGCTGGCCAGCGCCGATGCCGCATTGTACCAAGCCAAAAACAGTGGCCGCAACCGGGTGGGTGTCGCCCCCGCGGATCAAGAGAGCGAAGGCGCATAGCCAAGCAGGCGGGGCGGGGCTATGCTGATGTGAGCGGCCTGGTCGCTGCCGGCAGCTCCGGCGGGAAAAACCACTGGTGCAGCTGGTTGCGGAAGGCGTTTTGCAGTGTACCGAAAGCCTTGGCGGTGTCCGGCTGGGCCTGGTCGGTTCGTTTTGCCGCCCTTTCCATGGAGGTGGTGGCCAGGGGTCCGGCAAAGGGGGTGAGCTTCGGGTGGTTGCCCAGGAGCTCTTCCAGGTGGGCCAACATCTGTTGGGCAACCCGCGCCTCCGTGGGGAGGGCCAGATCCGTGGGTTCGGCAAGGGGTGGGTCATTTGCCAACGGCTGCTGTGCTTCTGCTCTGGCAGGCAAGGCTTGGGTCGGGACCGGCTTGGGCTCCATCCGCCGGGCGAATAGCCCATCCAACTCTTTTGCTTTCATTTCATCCAGGGCCTTGAGGATCTGCTGCCAGCGCGCGTCAAGCACGGTGGCGTAATCCGGTTCCCCGCTTTGGTCTGTTCCCAATTTATCGTAGAGATCCTTGAGCTTCAGGTCTTTGAGATCTGCCATGGTCGGCAGGGACGAATGGCTGGCGAGCCTGGTCTGGGTGACGGTTTGTCTGCTGAACGAGGCGGCAAGCGAGGAGACCGAGCCCATGGACATTTCGCCGAAATCCATCGCCCTGGTTATGGCACCCTCCTGGTCGCCGGAAAAAAAGACAGAGGCAATGGAGGCCAGTTCGCCCACCACTCGGGTGATGTCGGCAAGCTCCTGCTCATTGAGATCGCCCTGCACCGAGATCCCCATGGCTTCGGCAGAGGTGGAGCTGCTGGAATAATTCACCCCCGAGGATGCAGGGGAAAACCAGCCGACGGTCTGAGTGTATTGGTAATTCTGGCTCAGGCCCGAGAGGGTGACCGTATCGCCTTCCGCAGTGGTCAGGGAAAAAGAGGACGACTGGGTCTGAGCAAGGGTCTGCTCGAAGGTGCTCTTGCCGGAGCGCACGGAATACAGGGATTGGTAGTCGGTGGAGGCGGCTGGTCCCTGGACGGACTGGGTTGGAATCTTCATTGTACACGCTCCCGGTGCTGGTTTGCAGTGTGGCACGGCGGGTGGAAGACGCAGCCGTGCTAGTGTGTTTTTCGGGAGTTTGGCTGGAAAACTTAAAAAGAAAGTGGGGTGGTTATTACGGAAGAGTCGATGATTCCCGCGCAATTGTCTTGGCAGTCCGTGGAAAAATGCGCTAAGAAGTCGTTATGTGTCAAAATGTGTCCAAGGCCTAGCCCTGCGGGAAGGAGTGCTGGATATGTATGTCTGCAAAACTCTGGAAGAAATCCGTGAACGGACAGAGGTATGGATGGAGGATTACAATGAGGAGTTACCGCACGACGCACTCAACGATCTGACTCCTGTTGAGTACAGGGGGCTTCAGCACTCGGAAACCTCTATTTCTGGATGGCACTGATTTGGGGACTCAAGACCTGCTACCCAAGACTTCTAGTATCAAACGAGAGATATTTCAAAGCAGCGCTCTGTTAGCTTTAATTGTTGTGGCCATTTTCGGTTTTTTACTCTCAGCCATTCTGTATTATTCCGCAATATCCAAGGCGCGTGCCGTCATCACCCGAACCAATCGCGGCGTTGTTCTTTTCATTGATGGGTATTTCAACGAAATCAGTAACACCATCACAATGCTGGACGAAAATAAGGAAATCAGGGATGCGATGGTACTGACTGAGGAGGCTCGCCAGCGCATCTTGGCTGGCTACCGGTCTTTTTCCAAAGCCAACAAGAATATTACCTATATCTATTCAGGTTACGAAAACGGCCTGATACTGATAAACGACTACACGCCTCCGGAAGGATTTGATCCGACCACCCGCCCCTGGTATCGGGCGGCGATGGCAATCAAACCCGAGACGTCGATCGGTCTGCCATATCAGGAAATTAAATCAAAAGAGTGGCTGGTTTCAACCAGCAGAGCGCTGAAGCAGTCCGGCGGCGGATATGGCGGTGTGATAGCTATTGATTGTTCAATTGATAAGGTTGTCCACCTTCTTGCACAACATGACGAATACAAGACGGAATTCAGTTTTGTCGTGGACAGGTCTGGGAAAATCATCATGCATCCCGATCAGTCCTTACTGGGCAAATCGCTTCCGGAAATAACGAAAGCCTTCCAACGGAACAGTCAAGGCGACTTCACATACCGTCTTGATAATGTGGATGACGTCGCCCATTACAGCCGCAGCAATTCAACCGGCTGGACGGTCGTGACAGTGGTCGAAAAGAGAGAGATACTCCGTCCAATAATAACGCAGGTGTTGTTTCTTATCGGTCTGACTGGTGTCATCGCTGTGTTTTTGGGACTTGTGCAAAGTATTCTGCTGAGCAGGCGTTTGTCCCGTCCGCTGGTTGAACTTGGCAAAAAAATCAAGGCTACCATTGCTGGCGACGAGCCGGATGTTGACGAATACGTCTATCCGAACAACGAGATCGGGAGTATGGCCTGGGAAATCGGCCAGTTGGCAAAAAAAGAACTGAATGCCAAGACCCGTGAACTTCAAGAAAGCGAAGAGACCTATAAAACCATCCTGATGGCTTCGCCCGATGATATCACCATCGCTGATCTTTCGGGGCGGATCCTTATGGTCTCCGAGGCAGCGCATAGAATATTTGGCTACCCTCCCGGGGAGGGTCCTGGCATGTCGGTCATGGATTTTATTGTCCCCGAAGATCACGAAAGGGCGCAGGTCAATATCATGAAGATGTTACACGAAAATTATCCAGGCCCCAATGAATACCGCGCCCTCCGCAAAGACGGCTCCCGCTTGGACATCGAGGTCAACAATTCCTTGATTCGCGACCGGCAGGGAAATCCTGTTCGGATGGTCCTGATCGTTAGGGATATTACGAGTCGCAAGAAGGCAGAGCAACAAATTCAAGAATTGGTTCACCAGCTTGAGATCGAAAGGGATCTTGCCCAAAGCAATTCGCTGACGGATAGCCTGACGGGTCTATCCAATCGCAGGTTTTTTGACAATGCCTTACGGACTGAATTCTCAAGACACAAAAGATCAGGCTCGCAATTGTCCTTGATCATGCTTGATGTGGATCATTTTAAAAAATATAACGACCACTATGGTCATCTTGAGGGGGATGCTTGCCTGCGGCAGATTGCCGAGACCCTTAAGACTGTGGTTGAACGTGCTCCTGATATCCTGGCTCGTTACGGCGGAGAGGAATTTGTGGCCATCCTCCCCGACACTGATAGCCGAGGCGCAGCAGCCTTGGCACAGCGCATCGGTGAATCGGTGCTTAGGCTTGCCCTGCCCCATGC
>JBAZCG010000086.1:0-13301 GCA_041671085.1 Desulfurivibrionaceae bacterium
GACAAAGCCGTCTGGATTAACCACCATGGCCGGGCTGTCGGTGAGGCGTTTTGAGGCGATGACCTCTTTCACCTGCTCGCCCAGCACTTCCTTCATCCAGGCGGTGAGGGACTCGGAGTCCTTTGCGGGCATGGCCTCGCTCTGGGCTTTTTCCTTGTCTGCCTCGGTTTCCGCCGGGGCCTCGGGAAGATTGAGATCGCCGCGGTCGGCGGAAACCAGTTTTTTCTCGTCAAACATGCTGAGGTGGCTCATGGCGAAATCGTCGATGGGCTCCAGGGTGTAGATCACCTCGATGTTGCGCTTTTTGAAGGCCTCGATGTAGGGCCCGTTTTCAATGGCCTCGCGGCTGGGGCCGTTGATGTAGAAAATCTCCTTCTGCCCCTCGGGCATCCGTTCCACATACTCGGCCAGGGAGGTGAAGATGCCGTCTTCGGTTTTTGAGGACTCGAAACGCAGGAGCTTGGCCGCCTCCTCACGGTAGGCAAAGTCCGAGATCACCCCTTCCTTGATAAACATGCCGAAGGTCTTCCAAAATTCCGTGTATTTTTCCGGCTCGCTCTTGGCCAGCTCTTCCAGAAACTTGAGCATCCGCTTGGTCACCACCTTGTTGATCTTGGCGACCAGAGCGCTGTCCTGCAAGGCTTGGCGGGAGATATTGAGCGGTAGGTCTTCGCAGTCGATGACCCCGCGCAGGAAGCGCAGCCACTCCGGGAGGATGGTCTTGCTGTGCTGCTCGATCAGCACCCGCTGGCAATAGAGGTTGACCCCCGGGTCCATGCGGCCAAACCCCATGGTTTCGAAATTCTCCTTGGGGATGAAGAGCAGGGTTTTGATGGCCAGGGGGGCGTCTGCGGAAAAATGGAGCTTGGCCAAGGGCTCGTCAAAGGCGTTGGCGATGAATTTGTAAAACTCGGTGTAGGCGTCCTCGGTGATCTCGCTTTTGCCCAGGGTCCAGATGGCCTGTACCGTGTTGATCGCCTCGCCCTTGAGCTTGATGGGGAAGGGGACAAAGCTGGAATACTGCTTGATGATGCGGCGAATGGTAGCCTCGTTGGCATACTCCTTGGCCTCGTCGGTGAGTTCTAAAACGATGCTGGTGCCGCGCCGAATGCCGGGGGACATGGCGATGGTGAAGGTGCCGCCGCCGTCGGAGATCCATTCGTGACCCATGTCGTCCATGCGGTAGGAGCGGGATTTAACGCTGACTTTTTTTGCGACCATGAAGGCGGCGTAAAAACCCACGCCGAACTGGCCGATGAGGTTGACATCCTTGCGGTCCGATTCGGAGAGCTTGCTGAAAAAGGTTTTTGAGCCTGAATGGGCGATGGTGCCCAGGTTGGCCTCCAGCTCGCCCCGGTCCATGCCGATGCCGGAATCGGTGATGGTGAGGGTGTTTGCCTTCTCGTCAAACTCGATGACGATCTCCAGAGGCACGTGGCTGTCGAAGACCTCCTGCTCCACCACGCTCTGGTGCCGGAATTTTTCTAGGGCGTCTGCGGCGTTGGAGATCAATTCGCGCAAGAAGATCTCCTTTTCCGTGTAGAGCGAATGGATCACGATATCGAGCATTTTTTTTACTTCTGCCTGAAACTCCTTGGTCTCTGTCTGGCTGGCGGTTTTTTCGGGACTCATTGTTTTTCTCTCTGAAATGGATTCGTTGGGGCGTTGCGGGCGCTTGTGCCTGCGGCCGGGAAAGGTTTTTTTCTGCCGGAAACGGCAAGTTGCGTCAAAAATAATCATTCAGGAGGTCCTGTCAAGCTGTGGCAATTATTTACAATGGCGTTTGGATATGTGATAATTGGCCCGGTGAGACAATTATCATTTGCCCGCCACACGCCATGAGCAGAATCAGACCTTTTGAACAGGGAAAAGCGATGCTGGATGTAGCCGCAGAGTATATCAGGGATGTTGAGAAAATCGCCCCGTGTCCGGAGGTGGCGCTGGACGTGCTGTCCATGGCCCACGCGGCGGATTGCTCCATTCCCAAGTTGTCGGAAAAGATAGAGCAGGATCCGGGGCTCACCGCTAACATGCTGCACATGGCTAACTCCGCCTACTTTGGTCACATGAAAAAAATCACCTCGGTCAAGGACATCATCGTCCGCATGGGGGTGGACGCGGTCAAAATTATCTCCATCACCAGCGCTTCGGTCGGGTTGCTCAGATTACCACAGGAAGCCTATGCCCTGGGTCGGGGGGAGCTTTGGCGTCACTCCTTTGCCGTGGCCATCCTGGCAAATATTATTGCCCGCTACGCCAAGGCCAGGGACACCTCCGCTATTTATACTGCCGGCCTGCTCCATGACGTGGGCAAGGTAATCCTCGATCGGCCATTGCAGGTGGAGAGCTACAATCGGGGTGAAAATGGTGAGCAGATGGACCTGCTGACCCTGGAACGGAGACTTCTGCATACGGACCACGCCGAGGTGGGGATGTCCCTGCTGGAGAAATGGGGTCTGCCCGAGGCGGTTTGCGTTCCGGTTGGCCTGCACCACGACACGACCCAGGCCCAGTCAAAAAGGCTGGGAGCCAAAATAATCTATCTGGCCAACCATCTGGTTCATCTTACCGAATACGATGCGGGAAGTTCCGGGGATTTTTTCTTTGACGTGCTGGCCTACGAAAGTATGAAAGATGACCTGCCCGAGGTACCTAATTTTGAAAACAACATGCGCCTGATTATCGAAGAGTTTGTTGATAAATATCAGGATGCCGCCGCCGTGTTTAATCTTTAATCCGATGCAGGCCGCCCCCTCCCATTCGACGTCTTGCTCGGCCTGAGGCCAGGGGGCTGCCGGCTGTGTGCGGGGCCTGACGTTTTTGAGCACCAGGCCCCCTGGCGGGGTGCCTGGTCGGTTCCTCCCCTTCGTGCGCTGTCTCTCTTAGGCTGCTTCGCCGACCAGTACTGCCTCCTGAATATGCATGAGACGGTCAATATCCAGGAGGATTGTCACGCCTTCGGTCAGCTTGGCCATACCCAGCAGGCACTGGCTGTCAACCACGCTGCCGAATTTTGGGGGATCTTCCACGTCCTGCTCCTTGATGAAGACCACCTCGGACACTGCATCGACAATGATGCCGATGAGCCGGGAGCCGGTGAGGCCGGAGACCTCCACCACGATGATGCAGGTGCGGGCATCGTACTCCTCGCTCTCCATGCCGAACTTGCCCCGCATGTCCATGACCGGGATGATCTTGTCCCGTAGGTTGATAACCCCCTTAAAAAAGGGCGGCATCTGCGGCAGCTCATGGACGGGTATCAGGCCGATGATTTCCCGCACATCAAGGATGCCGAGGCCGTACCGTTCGTTACCCAGGGTGAAAATAAGATATTTGCCCTCGCGGGAGGCAAGGTTCTGGTCGATGCCCAGCTTCCGGGCTGCGCCCCGTGGTTGGTCCGTCTCCTGGCCTGCGCCTGCCGCCGTTGGCAGATTCTTGCAGGCGATATCGGCAAAGCGGGGGTCGACAAACTCCGCCAGATTGATGCGTCGCCCGATCTCCATTTTGCTGGTCATGTAATCCTGGATGGTCTCCAGATCTTCGCGCACCGGATAGAGGTTGTCCGTGGTGATTCCTTGCGGGTCGGAGAGCACGTTGCGGAGCAGAGCGGGTTCGAGGCCGATTTTTTTCTGCGGGTCGAGAAAATTTACGGCGATTTCCGCCGCCTCGTCAACATGATCCCTGATATAGAGGCCGGATTCCACCAGCATGGTGGTGAATTCCTGCACCGCCTCCGGGTATTTGCTGAGAATCTCTTCCCGAAAAACCACGACACAGCAGGGGTGATCCTGCCAGACCTCGCTGGAGAGGAACTGGCGCTCGGCAATGCCTGCGGTAATGGCCCGTGAGCCGATGGGCTCGGCCACCAGAAAACCGCTGGCTTCGGGATTTTCCTTTAAAAATTCCGGCATGGCCACCGGCGGCACCACGTCGAAGAGGACGTTGACCGCTTCCTTGCCCGCCACCCCAGGCCGCAAGCCCATCTGGGTGAAGTACATGTGGGCCAGCATGTTGTGGACCGACATCTTGTGGGGGATATAGAATGTCTTGTGCTTGAAAAACTGCTGGTACGGTTTGACATACTTGCCGGTCTTGTTGCGCACGCAGATGCTGCCGTTGCGGTGGGCAAAAAGCACCAGCTTGATGGGCACCCCGTAGCTGAACAGGTCCATGGCCATGGGCGCCAGGATAAAGGCCCCGTCCACCTCGCCGTTTTCAAGGGCGTTCTGCACCGGGTTCCAGCCCGGCATGCAGAGGGTATCCAGGCTGAAGTGCTGCGGGGTTTTCTGGCCCGAGGCCACCTGGTGCTTGAGCACGCCCAAGGCCAAATGGTCGGTGATCTGGATATGGGCCATCTTGAGATGGACCTTGCCCTCGGCGCTAATTTTTGGGCCTTCTTCTTTTTTTTGGGCAGGCGCCTGTTTCAGACCAAAAATCTCATCGATGAGGACCTTGAGCTCGTCCGGGGTAAAAGGCTTGGCTACCACGCCGTTGGCTCCGGCTTCCTTGGCCTTGGCCACATAGGCCTTATCGCCGTGGCCGGTGGCCATGAGAAAGGGGAGTTGCTTGAAGGCCTCTTGCTCGCGCATCCACTGCAACAGCTGGTAGCCGTCGCAGTTGGGCATGGACCAATCGCTGATGACCAGGGAGATGTCCGCCTCGGCGGCGAGTTTTTCCTTGGCGTCGTTGCCGTCCACCGCCTCGACGATGTTGGTAAAACCAACCTGGCCGAGAATCCGGGCTTCCATTTTGCGCATGGTCCCGGCGTCTTCAACAAGCAAAATCTTCATCTGTGGGTCAAGGGCCATTGTGCCACCTCCTTTTGTTAATATAGATGAAGAAAAGTGTTTCGACAAGTTCGGAAAAAACAAGTGTAGGGCGCAAGTAAGCTAACACTACTGCGATGCTATCGGAAATCCAACACGGGGCTAAGTGTCTCGGAGAAGATCATCCTCACTGTTGGGCGGCGATTTCCCAAAAAGCCCTGATCTTTGGATTGCGCAGATTTTTTTTCGCGGTGCAAATGCCCAGTGAAAACGGGGCCAACTGGGGGGAGATGTCAAGCACCGTGATCTGCTTTTGGAACGGACTTTTTTCCAGCACCAGCCGGGGCACCACCCCGACCCCGCAGCCCAGGCTGACCATGGCGATGATCGCCTCGTTGCCTGCCACCTGGGCGTAGATGTTGGGCGGGATTTTTCTGGCGGCAAACCAGCGGTTGAGCCGCGCCCGGCTTAGTCCCTGTTCGGCCATGACTACGGGGGTTTTCCGCCAGTTGATCTCCGGGCCGTCGTACATCACGGTCTCGGGGAAGGCCAGCGGCGCAATGAAGACCAGCGGTGTTTCGGTGATCTGCATAAATTCCAGGCCTGCGGGCGGATTTTCCGGCAGGGCGTCAATGATTACTTCCACTTCGCCGTTGCGCAGTCGGGTCAAGCCCTGGGCCGCATCGCCGGTCTGGAGTTTGATCTGCACCTCCGGACAGGCCTTGCGGAATTTGCCTAAGATGCCGGGCAGGATGCTGTAGGCCGCAGTCACCGAACAGTAGAGGGAGATGTCGCCGTGTAGGGCCATAGGGCTTGAAAGGCTGTTTTTTAGATCCTTCCAGCGCTCGACGGTCTCTTCTGCGAACTGTCTTAGGGCCTCTCCGGCTCTGGTCAGGCGCACCGAGCGGTTATCTCGGTCAAAGAGTCGTTCCCCAACTTCTGTTTCGATGCGCTGGATGGTGCGGGTTAGTGCCGATGGTGTCACATGGCAGGCGCGGCTGGTCCTGCCGAAGTGCAGGGACTCGGCCAGGTGGCAAAAAAGTTTTAGTTCTGCCATGTCCATGGGGTGGTTTCCTTTTCGGAAAAAATACTGATCGCTGGTTTTAGGTGGGGCGAGGCAATTATAGTTTGTTGCAATTATTGCAATACAATATAGCAAATAAGTCACTTGACGCAATAAAAAATATCGCTATGATGAATCGAGAAGCAAAAAAAAGAAAAACGTATTTCCACTATGATAAGGAGAACACAATGGGACAAAATTATTTCAATAGTCTGCCGTTACGTCTACAGCTCGAGGAACTTGGTCAGTGCCGTTTCATGGACTCTTCCGAGTTCAACGGGGTGGAAGCGCTCAAGGGAAAAAAGATTGTTGTCGTCGGCTGTGGCGCCCAGGGGCTGCACCAGGGCCTCAACCTCCGGGACAGCGGTCTTGATGTCTCCTACGCATTGCGTGCAGAGGCGATCAGCGAGCAGCGTCAGTCCTTTAAGAACGCTTCTGGCAACGGTTTTACCGTGGGTACCCCTGAGCAGCTGATTCCCACCGCTGACCTGGTTATCAATCTGACTCCGGACAAGCAGCACACCAAGGTGGTCTCCGCGATCATGCCGCTGATGAAGCAGGGCGCTTGCCTTTCATATTCCCACGGTTTCAACATCGTGGAAGAGGGAATGCAGATCCGCAAAGATCTCACGGTGATTATGGTTGCCCCCAAGTCCCCCGGCACCGAGGTGCGGGAGGAGTACAAGCGCGGCTTCGGCGTACCCACTTTGATCGCAGTGCACCGCGAAAACGACCCGAAGGATGAGGGCTGGGATCTGGCTAAGGCCTATGCCTGCGGCACCGGGGCGGACCGCGCCGGTGTACTACAGTCTTCCTTCGTCGCCGAGGTGAAATCCGACCTGATGGGCGAGCAGACCATCCTCTGTGGCATGTTGCAGGCAGGGTCGCTCCTTTGTTACGATAAGATGATGGAGAAGGGTCTGGACAGCGGCTATGCATCCAGGCTCATTCAGTCCGGCTGGGAAACCATCACCGAGGCCTTGAAGCACGGCGGCATCACTAATATGATGGACCGCCTCTCCAACCCGGCCAAGATCAAGGCCTTCTATCTCGCCGAGGAGCTCAAGGAAATCATGGTGTCGCTCTTTGAGAAGCACATGGACGACATCATGAGCGGTCATTTCTCCAAGACCATGATGGAGGACTGGGCCAACAACGACGCCAACCTCCTCAAGTGGCGTGCCGCCACGGCGGAGACCGCGTTTGAGAAATCCACCTCAACCGCCACGCCCATCGCCGAACAGGAGTACTTCGACCACGGTGTCCTGATGGCGGCCATGGTCAAGGCTGGAGTGGAGCTGGCCTTCGACACCATGGTTTCTGCCGGGATCAAAGAGGAATCTGCCTACTACGAGTCGTTGCACGAGGTGCCACTCATCGCCAATACCATTGCCCGGAAAAAGCTTTATGAAATGAACGTGGTCATCTCCGACACCGCCGAGTACGGTTGCTACCTCTTTGCCCACGCCGCCGTGCCGTTGCTGGCCAACTTCATGAAGAAGATCGACACCGACGTGATTGGCAAGGGCCTTGCCGAGAAGGACAACGGGGTGAGCAACGTGGAGCTTGTTCGGGTCAATGAGGCAATCCGCTACACCGGGGTCGAGGAGATCGGCGCGGAGCTGCGTTCCTACATGGGGGCCATGAAGCCCATTCTGTAAATTAATACTAAGAAAAAATGTCGCAGCAAGGTGGAGACCCACAATGCGCTGGCAGGATAAAAAAGCGCAGGCCTTGTAGTGAAGCATTGGAAAACCATGTCAGGGAAAACAGCACGCGCGGTTTAATGATGGAGGGCAGGGTAAAACCTGCTCTCTACTCGCCCTGTTTCTCCTTGTTGTCGGGTAAAGGGGCAGGGTTGATACAGTCTTCAATTCGTCCTCAATTTTGAGTTGGTAGATATGGGGGGCGGTATTGCCGCATCCTACAAGGGGGAGCCCGTGGCGGTTTGCAGTAAAGAGCCCTTGTGGGTAGGGCAGGGGGAAATCTCCAAAGCAGTTTTTCCGGATGGAAACGAAAAAAAAGGGTTTCGAGGCCGAAGCCTTGAAACCCTTGGTTTTACTGGTGCGCCCGGCACGATTCGAACGTGCGACCTGCGGATTCGTAGTTTGTAAATTTGCCACTATTTAACACCCCGCCTTGTTCTGCCTATCTCTACAATCCCTTGACACCCCTCGGTTTATAGCATATTCTTGTTCTATCGAGCCTACTCCTGGTTCGACATATCACTGACCCTATATTGACCCTATGAGGGACTGCCAAGATGAACAAGGCCAAGTTGACGAAGATCACCGTCGAGAAGTTACCCTTTGCCGACAAGGGCAAGCAGATTGACTACTACGACACCGAGCTGGACGGCTTTGGTGTGCGAGTATCTGCCACCGGCAAGAAGTATTTTGTCCGGGCACATATCGGCAACAGGCGGGTGCGGGTGATGTTGAAGGGTGCCAAGCTAGTATCCGCAGAAGAAGCACGGAAGGAAGCTTTGGCCAAGCCGGGTGAGATGGCACAAGGGGTTGACCCGAATCAGGTCGAGCGAGACAACATCCTGCAAGCTGCAAAAAAACGTCGTGAAGAGAAACAACAGAGCATCACCCTTCAGGCGGTGCTTAATGACTATTTGCAGAAAGGGAAACTGAAACCCAGAACCGTGAAGACATACCACGATCTGTTTCGACTGTACCTAGCGGACTGGCTTGATCGACCGGCTACAGAGATTACACGGGATATGGTGAAGCATCGTCACCAGGACATAGCCACCGGCAAGCGGCAACGGCAAGTTTTCAAAAAGGAAGCAGGCTCAACAAAGATTGCAGATCCAAAGCGCCGGGAAGGGGCCGCGGACAACTGCTTCCGGACGTTACGGGCAGTCCTCAATTATGCCTTTGAGGATGAAGAGGGCGGGACACTGTACGAAAACCCTGTGACTGTCCTTTCATCCCGCAAAAGAAAGGCTTGGTTCAAGGTTGATCGGCGGCGGACTCTTATCAAGAATAGCGACTTGCCCGCATGGAGCAAGGCCGTTGAGGCGCTGGACAACCCCATCACGCGGGATTTTCTATTATTCCTGATCCACACCGGACTGCGGCGAAATGAAGCGGCAGGGCTGCGCTGGGATCAGGTGGATTTTCAGGAAGGTTGTTTCACTATTCCAGACACGAAAAACGGGGAGCCTCACACCCTGCCGCTGAGCGACTACTTGATAAATCTCCTAATGAAGCGTAAGGCCGTGGCTTGGCACGGCAACCCGTATGTTTTCCCCAGCAACGGAAAATCCGGATATTTACAGGAGCCGAAGAGAGCCATAGATGCCGTGACCGTTGCCACCGGGATCACCTTTACCTGTCATGACCTGCGGAGAACCTTCGCCACCATCGCCGAAAGCTTGGACTTGTCCGGCTACACCGTGAAGGCCCTTTTGAACCACAAGCAACAGGTCGGCGATGTTACCGGCGGCTATATCATCTTGAATGTTGACCGCCTGCGGGAACCCATGCAGAAGATCACCGATGCAATTCAGGAGCGAATCAGGAGGCAACACGGGCAGGTGGTGCCAATGCAGGCAACGGCGAACAAGTAGGTTTTATCATTTTAGGCTACCATATGCCCCAAGAAAGCCCGCGTCCATTGAGCGAATCTGGCAGACTCTAGCAGAACAAAAAAAATGTTTGACATGCCGAATAATGTTATGTATTTTATGAAAAAATAAACAGGTTGCAGTTGAGGGCTAAACCCCTCACCAACTGTTACGAAGATCCAGTATGTATCAAAACCGCCAATGCTCCTGCCACTGACCCTGACCTGCCACTGCCACTGCCACTGCTCCTGCTCCTGCCACTGCTCCTGCTCCTGCCACTGCCACTGCCACTGCTCCTGCCACTGACAATGATACTGCATGGGGGAATGCGAGTTGTTCGCACTCTCGGATAAATCATTGTCTGCCTTGATGCTTCTTTATCTTCAAGGGCAGACTCTATTGAGGAGTAGCTACCCATGAAAGAGGAAACTCAGCAGTCTTTTTTACCATTCAATAAAAATTATCTACCTGAAATACCGTCTTCAGTTTTCACCACCGAACAAACTGCTGTCTTTTTACAAGTACAGCCTGCAACCTTGGAGCAATGGCGATGGAACGGACGAGGGCCTCGCTTTGTGAAAATCGGTCGGTCTTGCCGGTATCGTCTGGCTGATCTCGAAGCCTTCCTGGCAGAGCGAGTTTTCAGCAGCACCACCGAAGCACAGGCGGGGGTGAAGGCATGACACCGCAAATAGGTAGCACCCAACCAACTGTAACTGAGAGGTCGCTGGATACCAGCAAAGAGGCCATCGGCGGGGGGCACAATCTACAATCTACAATTGCCACAAACCACCCCCCGGCGCAACTCACCTTGGTCACGTCAACTGTGCCGGATCGTTTCGTCAAAAGTTACAGCCTTGTAGGTGACGAATTAACGAAGACCAGTGCTGGCCAATTGGTCCGGGGTGAATATCAAGTCTTGGAAATAGACAATGTCCAAGGACTAGAGGAAATATTGGTCAGTTTGGCTCCTAATAAGGCGCTCACCTACGGCGTGCCACGACGTCAGGAAACACAAGGGGCAATCTCATCGCGTAAGGCTGCTCGATTAGGGGAACTCACCCGGACGCGAGATGAGTTTGATTGGCCGAACGGCACAGCCATCTTTTTTCTTGATTTCGATCTTCAAAAGGGAGCTGAACCGTTAACGGCTGAAGAACTTTGGAAAATGTTGGTTACAGCCGTGCCGGAGTTGGCAGGTGCCCCCGCTGTCATCGTTGCGAGCGCTTCAAGTTATATTTTCAATGTCGAGACCGGTGTTGCATTGAAGGGCGCTGGTGGCTGGCATGTCTACGTTTTGATCAAAGAGGGACGAGATATTCCCAGAGCAGGGTCAGCGATCTACGACATGGCATGGATGGCCGGTCATGGCAGGTACGATATCTCAAGTGCCGGGACAATGCTGGAAAGATGCTTGGTTGATGCGATGGTATGGCAGCCGGAAAGATTAGATTTTGCCGCCGGGGCCTTTTGTGCCCCACCCCTTGGGCAACGCCGCCCGGCTCCCCTAGTTATCAATCCTAACGCAGTCCCTTTTGATACTCGCCAGATACAGACAGCTCAAGCTGTTGATGAGCTTGATAAGCTCAAGGCCGAGGCCCGGGCTGCTGTTGCTGATGAGGCTAAAAAAGCAAAGGCAGCCTGGGTTGAGTCACGTGTGGCTGAAGGCATGCACAAGGATAAGGAGTCAGACCCTGAAAAGCGCGAAGATAAAATCAAGCGGCTGCGCAATACATACACCCGCGCTACTGAAGATGGTTTTCTGCTGGGAGATTTCCCCCTACTTACGGAAGATGGCCGCAATGTGACTGTCGGCGAAATTCTGGACAGCCCAGAACAATGGCACGGGAAACGCTTTGCTGACCCTCTGGAGCCTGAATACCGTAATGATCACAGGATTGCCTGGGCAAATCTGCAATCAGGAGGAAGGCCGACTCTCTATTCTCACGCCCGTGGCGGGCGTCTTTATATTCTGATAAGGGCGCCGCAAATAGTACAGGTCATGGGCGGTGAAATGCCCCGTGTTATTCACGCAGTACAAGATCACGTCCATAGAGCTTGCGAGGTATACCAGCGCGGCGGTGAACTCGTGCGGGTAGCCGACAGGTCCTTGCTTGGCGTTCAGCAGGCGTGGCTGAGAACACATCTTGAAACAGTGTCCCTGTTTCAGATTTTTAGAAAAGAAAAACAGGTTCAAGTTGATTGCCCTGGCGACTTGCCCCAAAGAATTCTTGCCAACCGCGGCGGATGGCCTTTTTTTGAACTCGTTGGCATTGAAACTGCGCCTACCATGCGTCCGGATGGATCTTTGCTTGATCGACCAGGCTACGACAAGGTAACAGGGCTGTTATTGTTGGATGACCACAGTAATAATTGGCCGAGTATTCCCTCCAATCCTACACCAGAAGAGGCGCGTGTCGCTTTGCTTCGTCTGTGGGAGCCGTTTGCGTATTTCCCATTTGTTAATTCGATTGATAGGGCTGTTGCTCTGGCCGCGCTGTTGACAGCAGTCGTTCGCCGTATCCTGCCGACAGCGCCTGGTTTTGGAGTCAACGCATTTCAGATGGGGACAGGCAAGACAAAGTTGGCACAATGTATTGGTATTTTAACCAGTGGCCGCGTCCCTTCTGTTGCACCCTGGGCTGAAAATACTGAAGAACAACGCAAGACTTTGATGGCTGCTTTTCTTTCAGGGCCGGGAGCGATTTTGCTCGATAATATTGAAAGAGCACTTTCATCCTCTGAACTTTGTGCTGCTCTCACGGGCGAGACATACGAAGATCGGAGATTAGGTTTTTCGGAAAGGGTGAAGGCCAGCACCCGCGTCATGGTGACTGTGACAGGTAACAACCTTTGCATTGCGGGGGACTTGAGCCGTCGGATATTGCCGATCACCCTTGATCATGGAGTGGAGCGCCCCGAGATTCTGTCTTTTCCTTTTGATCCGGTGGCACGCGTGGCTGAACGGTGGCTGTCATTGCGGGCTGATGCCTTGACTATCTTACGGGCATTCGTGGTGGCAGGCCGCCCCGCCAAGGGCGTTGGCAGGATGGGTTCATTTGAGGACTGGGATGGACTGGTTCGTCAGTGCGTGGTCTGGTTGCGCGATAATGAGCTTGCACCTTTTGAGCTCGCCGACCCTGCCGATGCCGTTTCAGACACCATCAACGCCGACCCGGACAACCAAAAGCTGCAAAATCTGTTGTATTGGTGGTGGGATAAGTTCAGGGATAAACCTACGAAGGCAAGCGACCTTGCCAGGGAAGGGATACACATCAACAGCTGCTATCCTTTCGTCTATAACGAGCTGGGGGATACCTTGCTCGAAATCGCCGGTGATGGCAACAACATTAACCCACGGCGACTGGGGCGATGGATTGAGAGGCACGCCGGACGCCTTTTAGGTGGCAAGAAGATAGAAACCGTTGGACGTACGGGTGGTTCTTGTCGCTGGCGGGTTGTTCATCTCGGGGGATAAATGGTAAAAAAGGTGGTTTAGGTGGTTTCAGGGGTTTTTTCTAGGCCAAAATCTGAGAAAATAAATATTATTTTAAAATAACGGTTGGAATAAACCCCCTATAACCACCAAACCACCTTTTTCCTCGGGCGGCACAACACGAACGCTTCTGCGCGACTTGATTACGGTGTGACTGAATTATGAATTCGTGTTACTGTGTGACCGCAGTCATTTCCTGGGGAGTTGACCAATGTGACTACTAAGGGGAATAACAGTTAAAAAGGAGGCTACATGCAACTACTGACAGAACTTACAGGCCGCACCATCGAACAGATTGAGGAAGGCCGGGCCGCGGCCGCGGCCGGGGACTTGATGCCGATCAAAGCATTACTGTACGACTCCGCCCTCCTGCTGCACGGAGCCGCCCTCGCCGCCGTG
>JBAZCG010000087.1:0-13293 GCA_041671085.1 Desulfurivibrionaceae bacterium
CACCGTTTTTCAGAAGATCCACTCTTTTTTCAAGGAGTCGGCTCCGCTTCTCTTCAAGGGTGGTAAGCCGTAAAAGAACTGCTTCACTTTGCAGGATAAGGGGCTCAAGCTCGCCCTCACCGGTCGTGGCGGGAATCTCTTCGGAAAGCGCGCCAAGCTCCCTGGACAAGGCAATGCTCAGCTCCTGCCGTTCGGCGTTTTTTCGGGCCAGCTCACGCGCATGGGTTTGAAGATCCTCAACTCTGTCTCTCAAGGCAACGGCTTCGACGAGCCAGGCCTGCATCTCCTTGGGGGACCGGGGGATGATTGCGCACGGCTGCCAAAGGGTGCGCCACTCCGTGTCCATGGCCTGGAAGGCAAGAGTGTTCTGGCTCTTCTCGCTTTCCAGGGCAACCAAGGTCTCGGTCAGGCTCTGCTGCTCTGTTCGCAGGGCCGCAAAGGCCTGGACCCTGTCTGCCTCGTGCCGGAGACGATCCGCCACCGTATCCGCCTGAGCAACCCTTTTTTCATAGGCCTCTGGCAAGGGCAGATCCTGTCCGAAGGCAACGTCTTCTCCGGCAAGGTCTTCGCCCTTGAGCCACTGTCGACGGAGAAGCTCCCAGCCCAGGTCGCGCTGGCTTCGGATCAGGACAAGCTCTTCTTCCGTAGGGGTGCTCCCGGAAGTTTCAAGCTGGTGGATGGTGTGTTGTCCCTCGGTTAACTTTTTATGCAGCCGCTCCCGTTCCTTCTGCAGATCCCTCTGTCGCTCATCATGGGCTTGAAAGGTTGTCTCGTATTTGCGTACCGTTTCGAGCAGCGGCAGGGGTAAGGCGAGGAATGGGGTGAGATCGCCGGACCAAAGGGTAAGCCTGCCGAGGGCGATGAGGCAGTCGCGTTTTTTATCCTCGACCAGCCGCGCCCTGGCACTCAGATCCGCATCGATTGCCCCACTCTTTCTGGCAAGGCGGCAGGCCTGGTGCAAGCCGGCCATCTCCTTTGTCTGGGGCAGCAGGGCGAGCTCTCCGTCGAGGAGCGCGATCTCCCGCTGGATCTCCCGCAGCTCTTTTTCAGTCTGGGCAAGACCCTGTTGCAAGCCCTTATGCCTGGTGGCCAGATCCCCGATGATATTTCTCCGGCCGGCAAGAGGACGGAGGGTCTCCACCTGCTCCAAGGAGATATCCTGGCGCACCATCCTCAGGAACTCTGCAGCCTCCCTCTTGCAGCTGATCCGCATTCCCTCGAGATTGGGCTGATCTTCCCTGGCCTTGTTGTAGCCGCCCAGACGCTGGTGCAGATCCTCAATGGCGTCTTCCGCCTCAAGCACCGCCTGATACGGAGAAACAGTGGTGATTTTTTCGCGTTGGGCCAGCTTTCCGGCAAGGTCACTCTCCCGGCGCGTCAGGGTATGGAGGGCCCTCTCAACCTCCTGGCGACGGGTGGAGAAATCATCGGGCAGCTCCACCACCTGACCCAACTCAGCAAGTTGCTGCCGCAGCACATTGCGCAGGGCAAGCTGAGGGAGCAGTTGCCGGATGCGCTCCAGTTGCCGCCGCCGTCGGTCCTTTTCCCCATGCTGACTTTCGATGGCCTGCAGCGCTTCTTGCGCCGCGTTCAAGCCATTGTTGAGTTCGTGCCAGTCCCTACTGGAAAGGGAGGCCTCCCGCATAATTCGTTGCGTTTCTTTGTAGGCTGCCAGGGCCTCGTTGATCTCCCGTTTTGTTCCGCGCATCGTGAACAGGGCCTCAGCCTCGCTCTCCAACCCGGCGAGAACCTCGCGCAGGGAAGAGATCCCGGTTCCGGCGGAAAACAGGGCTTGGCCGATCTCACCCTTCTGGGCCAGGATATCCTCCCCGCCCCGGACAAGATCCTCGTGGCTTAAGCCATGGAGCGATGCGAATACCGCCTGCTCGGTGATGGGCAAAAAGGCGGCAAGGGCCTCCGCCGTGAGGGGGTTGCCGTTCAGATCAAGGATATCTGCCTTTCTCTTCTTGCGTCGGGAAAAGGCAAGTTCCCGGCCATCTTCCGCCTGCAGGCAACCACTCACCAGTAACTGCTCGTTGGCGTGGAGAAAATTATCGTGGGTTCTTTCGGGAAAACCGAAAAGCCAGGCCTTGAGCGCCCTGAGGGTGCTGCTTTTTCCGGCCTCGTTGGGGCCGTAGACGATGTGCAGGCCAGACCCCAGGAGCAGAGTGCGATCGGTGAACGGGCCAAAGGCCTTGAGGTCGAGTCGGGTAATCCTCACCGGCTTTCCCCCTGCCCCAGCAGCCTGGCGATGAGCAGCTCCTTGACCTCTTCGCAGAGTGAGCCTGCCCCTGTCGGGGATGCGGCGATAAGTGTGCCTTCATGCAGGAGTTCCGGCGGCAGTTTACTCTGCAGCACCCCGATTTCCGGCACCAGCTCCATGAGCGCTGCTGGCTGGAAATCCAGGCGCTCAATGGCCTGGATCAGATCCGCCATGGGTGTCCCCTCCCCGAGGGTTTCTGCCAGCGCCACGGGGCGTTGGGTGGCAAACACCACCTTTTCCAGCCACATCTCACCGATCCCTGCAGCAAGAGCGCGAAACTCCTCGGTTAGAGTTGCAGAATCCCGGTGGAGTACGGCATGGATCGCGGTTTCCCCCACCAGATGCAACCGAATCGCCAGGGTCCTTCCGTCACCGCTGGCTTGTTCCGCCTCCATCCCCTGGCGCACCGCATCAATGGCCTGATCCACCGTGGCGCACTCAGTGAGATCAACCCGGCACAGGGACCAGCGCAGCACATCAAGATCACGGTGCTCGACGGCAGCGATGCGCCCCTCTTCCACCCGCACCAGAGTAGCCCCTTTGGCGCCAGCCTCATGGATGTGTCTGCCCTGAATATTGCCGGGGAAAACGATCCAGGGAGACTGGCTCACCTCTTCCCGATTGTGGACATGGCCAAGGGCCCAATATTCATAGCCTCTGGCCTTGAGATCATCCAGGGAACATGGGGCATAGGGTTCATGCCCCTGCCGGCCGGTGAGTGAGGTGTGGAGTAAGCCGATATTGAGATAATGCGGGAGCGCCTGGGGATAATTGCGGGCGATATTTTCGGCCAGGGCTCTGGTGTGGTAGCCCTGGCCATGTACCGCCACCCCCAACTCATCAAGTATTACGGTCTCTGGCTGTTTTGTGGAAAAGAGATGGGCGTTGTCGGGCAATCGCAGGGATTTGCTGATCTGGCTTGCTGCGTCATGGTTGCCGGAGACCAGGAATACCCGGATATTCGCCTTGCGCAGCCGGGAGAGCCGGTCGATGAAGAACAGGCCGGTATGATAATCCTTCCACTCTCCGTCGTAGAGATCACCGGCCAGAAGGACAAAGGCGACCCGCTCATCAATGGCCAGGTCGATCAGGTTGTCAAAGGCTTTTCTGGTCGCTTGGCGGAGTTGCTCCACCGGCGCATCGGCGTAGGACTCCAGGCCGCGCAAGGGGCTGTCGAGATGGATGTCTGCGGCATGGAGAAAGGTAAACATGGCTTACTTGACCAAAAGCAGCAGAAAAATATTGAGCACGGAAAATCCCTGCATCCAACCTCCCGAAGTCATTGACTTTAGTTAAACAGACTCTTTCTGTACCATAGGGCTGATCAATATGCCAGCAAACATTGACTCGCCCCGAGAGGTTCCTTTCTTCTTGACATGGGGCATGCGTGGCAGATATCAAGAGGCTTCCGTACAGAAAAGACCAGGGCGATCCGGGAGGATATTTTATGGACGATAGACAGGTGGCCAGGCAGTTGCAGCAGTTTCTTGAGGAAGACCTCGGCCAAGGCGACATCACCACCGATTCGGTGTTTTCTCCGGATCAGGAGGGGCAAGCCGTATTTGTCGCTAAAGAAGATTTCGTGGTGGCCGGGCTCGATGAGATCGCCCCTCTGGTTTTCACCACCCGCAACCCCAGGATTGTCTGTGCATCTCTCAAAAAAGACGGCGAGACAGCACATTCAGGCGAACGCATCTTTTCCGCCCATGGTCCGGTGCGGGATCTGCTCAGCGCCGAACGGTTGGCCCTCAATCTGGTGCAGCGGCTGAGCGGCATCGCCACCCTGACCGCCGCCTTTGTCCAGGAGGTCGAGGGGCTGCCGGTCAGGATTATCGACACCCGCAAGACCACCCCCGGTCTGAGGGCTTTTGAAAAATACGCGGTCCGGGTCGGCGGGGGGTATAATCACCGCTTCAGCCTGGCCGACGGCATCTTGCTTAAAGACAACCATATCGCGGCCTGCGGCTCCATTACCCAGGCGGTGCAAATCCTTCGGGACAAAGCACCGCATACCCTGAAGATCGAGGTCGAGACCGAAAATCTCGCCCAGGTGGCGGAATGTCTGGCCTGCGGGGTCGAGATCATCATGCTCGACAATATGGCCCCTGCCCTGATGCGCCAGGCCGTGAGCCTGATTGGCGGCCGCGCCCTGGTGGAGGCCTCCGGCGGGGTAAAACTGGCCAATGTCCGGGAGGTCGCCGAAACCGGGGTTGATCTCATCTCCGTGGGAGCGCTCACCCATTCCGCCAGGGCCGTGGATATCAGCATGCGGTTGAGCCTTTGATTCCTGAAAGTCCGCTGGGCAGTCTGGAATCAGGCTCTCAAAAGGTCATGGTCAGTGAGTGGGTCAGAATATAGATATTCCGGGTGTCATCCGCGGTGTTAATAGATTTGAAGAAATCACCTGTAGCAAGGTAGCCGAAATGAGCCTCGTAAATGAGGTTATCGAGCAGTTTGTAAGCTGCGCCGAAATTGTACTCCCAACCGTACGAGTCGTCACGATTTGGCCTCGCTGCTGTTCCCGCTTCATCGGCCTTGGCCCAACCGATGGCGCCGTGCAGGGTCAGTTGGTTTGACACCGCATAGTCGGCTGCGGCGACAATAGCGTGCACTCCTGCCGTACTCATGGTTCCGGTATTGCCGCTGAAGATGTCGTTGTTCAGCATGCCGGTGTGACGACCGGTGAGGATGTACAGGGGCTCAAACTGGTCGCCGGTACCCTGGGTGCTCCCGGTGCTATTGAGGGCATTGTTCACCGTATCGTCGGCGCTGTTGTCATCGCCCTGTGCATAGAAGTACAGGGCGCTCATGGTTAACGCGTCGAACTTGCCTCCGAGCTGGAACATGCCTGCCCAGGAATCATAATCCGTATCAAGGGTCACCACGTTATCGTAGTCAACCGAACCGAAAAAATGGGTGATCTCGCCGTTGACAAAGTAGTTCTCCCTCTTGTACTTGCCATAGACTATTACCACCTGTTTCCGGTCGGACTTGGTGCTGGTGGTCATATTGTTGCTATAACCATAGTGGATACCGGAATCCAGGCTGTCTGTTTTGTAATACAGTCTGGCAACATAGACGTCGGCGTCCGTATCGCCGGCATCGGGGGTAACCTGGAAATTATCGGTATTCTTCAGGGTGTAGAGCAGAACGCTCCAGGGTTTTTCCACAAAACTGGGCCACCAGGTGATCTGGTTGGCGCGGCTGTCAAAGTTCATAAAGTCGGTGCCGTACTGGTTAACCGAACCACGGCCAAGGCGCATCTTGCCCAGGGGCGACTCATAGTCCATGTACAGAAGGTGCACATAGACGTTATTGGTGGCGCTCAGGTCATTTGTGTCACCACCGGCCTGGTTGCCCCAGAAGGTGTCGTCTGCCAGGCGAATGGTGGAAAACATGGAGATCTTGTCGTTCACCTTCATGACGGGCCTGATCTCGAAAGTGTGCAGGAAGTAGGCATCAGAGGGGGGACTCACCCCTGCCGCCTCGGTCAGATCAAGACCTGCGCCACGGGCATCGGAGAGGTAGGCGCCCTCAAGCAAATACTTGCCGCTTATTTTGAACTCAACGGCGGACGCCGTTGGGGCCAAACCAATAACCAACCCCAGTGCCGCGGCAGTTGCTAACGTCTTTTTCATCGCCGTATCTCCTTTAGGAAAAATGGTTTAAAACCTGCCGGTTTTCAGGAATCAATGACTTCCTTGATGGCAAGGGCCAGACTGGTAATGGTGTAGGGCTTTTGCAGAAAATCCTTTACGCCGAGCTGGAGTATTTCATCCACCCGGTTATCCTTGCGAAATCCCGAGGCCAGGAGCACCTTCACGCCCGGATTGATTTTTTGCATCTCGATAAAGGCCTCCCGACCGGACATGACCGGCATGGCCATGTCGAGCAGCACCGCCTTGATCCGGTCCTGATGCTGCCGGTAGAGATCGACCCCCACCTGGCCATTGGTTGCGGTGAGCACTGTGTAGCCCACGGTCTGCAAGACCTCCTCCGCCATGCCCCGGACGAGTTCATCGTCATCCACAACCAGAATCACCCCCTCTCCCCGGACAATAACGGGGGCCTGGGCGGCGGAGAAAAATTCACCTTCGCGGAACAACACGGGAAGATACACATTGAAGGTGGAACCGCGCCCAGGCTCTGAATAGACATCAATGAAGCCCTCCTGCTGGCGGACTATGTTGTAGACCATGGCCAGACCAAGGCCGGTGCCCTTGCCTTGCTCCTTGGTGGTGAAAAACGGGTCGAAAATCTTGGCCGCAGTTTTGGTATCCATGCCGACCCCGGTGTCGTTCACCGAGATTCGCCAGTAGGCGCTGCCGGTTGCCTCGGGGTGTTTTTTCTGGAACACCGGGTCCACGTTGATCTTTTCGATGGCCACGGTGAGGGTGCCGCCCCAAGTCGCGTCTCCCCGCATGATGGTCATGGCATGCACCGCGTTGATGCAAAGGTTCAGCAGTACCTGCTCCATTTCGGTGGTGTCCGCAAGCACATAGGCTGGCTCCGGTGCAGGATGCTCCACCACCTGTACGGACTTGTCAAAGGTGTTTTCCCCGATCTTGCGCACATGCTTGATTGAAAGATTCAGATCCACAGGCACCAGATCGCTCTGCTGCTTGCGAGACAGGGTAAGCAGCTGCCGCACCATGTCCACCGCCCGTTGCCCTGCGGTTTCCATGCGCTCAAGATATTCCCCCAGCTCCGTGACGGAGAGGGCCTGGGAGCTCTTGAGTTTGTACTGAAGCAGGGAGAGATTGCCCAGAATGGCGGCCAAAACATTATTGAAATCATGGGCCAGACCCCCGGCAAGGGTACCAATGGATTCCATCTTCTGGGCTTGCCGCAGCTGATGTTCCTTGTTCTCAAGCTCGGTGATGTCATCAAGGCGGATGGCCACCCCGGCGATGCCGTTGGCAATCAAGGGGAAGAAGGTCAGGTTATACAGATGCTTGGTATCTGGGCCCACCTGTTCGCGATGGAGGGTCAGCGTATCCCGGCAGCGGTTGGTCTCCTCGACCTGCTGGGCGTATTTGTTGAAGAGCGGGGCAATATCATAGATCTTTTGACCGATTGCCTCATGGGCGGAGATGCCGGTAAGCTTGCAGGCCGCGGTATTCCATTGGGTAACGGTGGAATCGGCGTCCAGGGTGACGAGCATGGAGGGCATGGATTCGATGATATTGTTCAGGTAGTTGCGGATCCGGGCAATCTCGCGCTCCGCAATCTTATGCTCGGTGATATCACGGATCATCCCCTCGTATTTGCTTACCGCTCCATCAAATCCACGGACTACATGGCAGGTCAAAGAGGCAATGAGAGGGGTGCTATTATCTGCGATTAGGGTCAGTTCGTGATCCTTGACAAACCCCTGAGAATCTATTTGCCACTTGAATCTGGAGATGGCTTCCTCGTTTTCGAAAATACTGGCAAAGAGGTTCCTGCCGAGCATGGTCTCCCGTTTATCCCCGATAAGGATGGAGATGAACGCCGGATTCACATCCAACAGTTGCCCTTTTGCATCAGCCACGAAGATCCCCTCCATGGCTCGCTCGAACAAATGCCGAAATTTTTTCTCGGAGTTCTGGAGCGCCAGCTCTCTGGAGGATATGGTGCTGGCCATCACATGCAGAGCATGGGAAAAACGCTCCAACTCCAGCACCCCCCTGGTCGTCGGGATCTCCACATTGAAATCGCCCTGGCTGATGCTGTCGGTTACCTGCATGAATCGCCGAACCGGCTCACTCATGCGCTGGGCCAGAAACGAGCTGACAAGAACAGAAAAAAGCCAGAAACCAAGACCGATAAGCGCTGCGTTTCGTTGCATCTCATGTAGATGGACGAGGATCGGTTTCATGGACAAAAAGACCCGGGTTTTTCCCAGCACCGTCTTGCCGACAGCAATGGACGCGGTAACTACCAGCTGCTCCTTGTCGTAGTCAATTTTGACGCAAAGATCCTGTTCCTTGTCCTTGGAAAGACAGCTCCCTTGGGCATCCTCTACCATATGGGTGCCCATCAGCTTCACCTCGGAAGCGGCCAGAATATTCCACTGGCTGTTCGCGATTTGAATGGACTCAATATATGCCCGGGAAGAGGCCTCCCGGGCATATTCCTGAAGGGGCGCGTAGTTTTCCGTGATCAGATCATCGACCACGGCAAAAGAAGTATTGAGGGTGATGGCCTTGCCATAGGCTGTAAGGCTATCGATGGCGTGATCTTTAAACAGGCTAGAATACAGAACGATCAACGCAGCGGTCAGCAGCAGGGTGATGGCCGTGCAGTAGACAATAAGATGGGTGCGAAAGCGGAAGGAGATCATCAGTGTTGCTTGTAGTATTCGCTGTTTTTGATGACTTCGTAGAACTGGTCGTAGTCCCCTTTGGTTGCGCCAACGATTTTGCTGATCTGTAGACTCTTCAGTATTTCAAGATCTTCCGGCTTGTTCGGGGAAAGGGAGGTCAATACCTCTCGGATGGCAGCAATGGTGCGCTGGTCCATACCACTTTTTACCACAAAGGGAAATTGGGGAATCTCGGAAGAACGGGCAATTACCCGGAACTGGTTCTTGAGCGTGACAAAGTCAGGCGTTTCAAGGGTGTCAAGCCTGAGAAGGCCAGCATCGTATTTCTTATTGAAGACTCCGTAGATGACAGTATCGACCTTGCCAAGAAACTGGATATCCAGATCCTTTACCGAATCAATTTTCTTTTCATCAAGCAGGGCCTTGAAAAACATGTAGCCGGCATAGGAGTGTTCGCCGATGGCGGCGATCTTCTTCCCCTTGCACTGTTCGATGGTTGTGATCCCGCTGTCCTGTCGGACGATAACTCCGCCCCAGAAGGTGGGGACCCCCTTAGCGATCGGCGTGTACCCGGCAGGCAGCATCTTGTAATAGACGGTAACTCCAGCGAGGGCCAGATCGTATTCCCCTGCCAACCCCTTGGCTAGAAAGGTTTGCGCGTCCGGGGCAGAAACGAGCTGCACCTTTTTCCCCAGCTTTTTCTCAAGCCGAGCGGCAATGGGGCCGAACACTTCAATGACACTTTTTGGCGACTTGTAGGGGTAGACGGCGAACTTGATGATGTTTGGCGCTTCATGTGCCGGGCAGAGAGAGGGAATCACCACACCCCACAGGATCAGCAGAAAGAAAAGAAACCTGACTGTCGGTCTGGCCAGTATCCCGCGCATCGTGTTTCCTCCCTGGGTGGCTATAATCGGGGTGTTGTTCAGTGATTATACCCAATCATAGAGACTTTCATGCCCCGCTGTCAATCAGTGGTTTACATTTTCCGCAGGCAAAAGATGCGCGGGGCAGGCAATCCTAGTCTGCACGGCTTTGCCCTCCCCGCCCTGCTTGTATTGACAAAAAAACGCCGCTGGACTATTTTGCCACAATTTACTTTGACCTTTTTTCGAGGACCCCATGGACCAGCTCATTACTGAAAGCCTGAAACACTCCATTGCCGCCAAGGAAACGCTGGTCGCCACCCAGATGGGTGCCATCAAGCAACTGGCCCAGTGGATGATCGACACCATCAAGCGGGGCAACAAGCTGATGATCTTCGGCAACGGAGGCAGCGCCGCCGATGCCCAGCATATGGCGGCCGAGTTCGTCAACCGTTTCATGATCGACCGCCCACCCCTGGCCGCCATCGCCCTGACCACGGACAGCTCCATCCTAACCAGCATCGGCAACGATTTTTCCTTTGATGATATCTTCAGCAAGCAGATCCAGGCCCTGGGCAAGGAAGGCGATTTGGCTCTGGGTATCTCAACGAGCGGCAACTCTCCCAATGTAATCAAAGCGATTGAAGCGGCCAAGAACCTGGGCATGCAAGCTGCGGTGCTCACGGGCAAGGACGGCGGCAGGCTCATCGGCTTGGCCGATCTGACCATCAACGTACCCTCGCAGGTGACCCCGGCCATTCAGGAGGCGCATCTCTGGGTGGAGCATCTGCTCTGTCAGATCGTGGACGAGGCATTGTACGGTCGCGGCGTTTCCGCCTGATTCCCCCCTGGATAACGACAATCCCATGAAAAAATACCAGCCCCTGGATTTCTCCGGCCTCAACACCTACTCGATCCACGGCCGTTACAGCAAGGTCACGGTGGATAATTTTGCCAAGCCGCTTGCCCCCGGCTCCACGCTCAAGGAATTCATGGCCTCCCTGCCGGAACAACTTCTGGGCCTGGATTTTCCCGAGTTGGTCGGACGGCTGGCCGCAAGCCATAAAAATGATCGCCCCATTGTCGTCGGCATGGGCGCCCATGTGATCAAGGTGGGGTTGAACCCCATCCTCATCGACCTCATGGAGCGGGGGATCATCAGCGCCATTGCCTTGAACGGCGCGGGCATTGTCCACGACACCGAGATCGCCATGGTGGGCCGCACCTCGGAAGAGGTGGGCGACGTGTTGGGCAGCGGCGCTTTTGGCGCGGCCAAGGAAACCGGCGAGGTGGTGAATGCAGGGATCAACCAGGGCGCGAAAAAAGGGTTGGGCCTGGGCGAGGCTCTGGGCGGATATTTGTTGGCGCAGGATTTCCCTTACAACAATATGAGCCTGCTGGCCACAGCCAAGCGGCTGGGAATTCCGCTCACCGTCCATGTGGCCATGGGCACGGATATTGTCCATATCCATCCCACGGCCAACGGCGCGGCCATCGGCCAGACCAGCCATCAGGATTTCCGCCTTTTCTGCGGCCTGGTTGCCGATCTGGAAGGCGGGGCCTACCTCAACTTCGGTTCCGCCGTACTCCTGCCGGAGGTCTTTCTCAAGGCTCTCACCCTGGCCCGCAACCTGGGGCATGTGGTGAACAACTTCACCACCGCCAACTTCGACTTCATCCGCCATTACCGGACCATGACCAACGTGGTAAACCGGCCGACCATGGGCGGCGGCAAGGGCTACAATATCATCGGCCACCATGAACTTCTGATCCCGCTTTTGGCCGCGACCCTGCTTGACCGGCTCCAAGAAAAATAAGCCTGGCGAATGACTTATCTTGCGCAATCTACGGAAAAAAGATAAAGAACGGAGTCGATCTATACCAATGATTACCCAGTCTGTTCGATAACCAACTACAGGGGAACAGTTGATGCAGAAAATAATCAGAATCGGCACCCGGGCAAGCCTGCTGGCCCTGACCCAATCCACCTGGATCAAAGGACTAATCGAAGCCCGCTACCCGGAAACCACAGTGGAACTGGTGAAGATCATCACCAAGGGCGACAAGATTCTCGATGTGCCGCTGGCCAAGGTGGGCGGCAAGGGGCTGTTCGTCAAGGAGATCGAAGAGGCCTTGCTGGTCAACGAGGTGGACATCGCGGTCCACAGCATGAAGGATGTGCCGGCCGAACTGCCCGAGGGGTTGCACATCGGCATCATCACCAAACGGGAAAATCCTTTTGACGCCTTTGTCTCGAACACTTGCGCCACCTGCCGCGAGCTGCCCCAGGGCGCGAAGGTGGGCACCAGTAGTCTGCGGCGCAAATCCCAGTTGGCCAATATCCGACCCGACCTTGTTATTGAAGACCTGCGGGGCAATCTGGACACCCGGTTGCGCAAACTCGACGAGGGCCACTACGATGCGATTATCCTGGCCGCCGCCGGCCTGAATCGGCTGTCGCTCAGCGACCGAGCCAAATCTTTTTTCACGGAAGCAGAGATGCTGCCTGCCGTGGCCCAAGGCGCGGTGGGCATCGAATTGCGCACCAGCGACTCGGAGCTGCTGGCCGGGCTGATGTTCATGGATCACCAGGAAACCTCTCTGGCGGTTCGAGCGGAACGCGGCTTTCTCCACCGGCTTCAGGGCGGTTGCCAGGTGCCAATCGCCGGGTTTGCCCATCTGGTCGATGGCAAGCTACAGATGACCGGATTGGTCGCTTCTGTGACCGGAGATCAAATGGTGCGCCTTGAATTATCCGCCGACACCACCGATCCCGAAGGGCTGGGAGTGCGGCTGGCGGAAAAACTGCTAGCCGAAGGCGGCAGAGAGATCCTTTCCGAGGTTTACGGCCATACCATGGAATAAGACGCGCCAATTCTCGGGCGCCACAACCAAAACCGGCTTGGCCGGTTTTTTTTATTGAGAAAAATTCATGACAGCACATAACGAAAAAAAGACGATACGTTCCAGAGGCAAGGTCTATCTCATTGGCGCAGGTCCCGGAGACCCCACCCTGATCACGGTGAAGGGGCTGGAGCTTCTCAAAAGAGCCGAAGTTCTGGTCTACGACTATCTAGCCACTCCCAAGCTTCTCAAGTATGTGCCCAAGGAAGCCGAGCTGATCTACGCCGGGAAAAAGGGCGGGGAGTGCCACGCCCATACCCAAGAGGAGATCAACCAAATTTTGGTTGATCATGCCAGCGCCGGGAAAATCGTGGTGCGCCTTAAAGGTGGCGACCCCTTCATCTTTGGTCGGGGCGGAGAGGAGCTCGAAGAACTGGCTAAACACGGCATTTCCTTTGAGGTGGTGCCGGGCGTCACCTCGGCCACCGCCGCCGCCACCTATGCGGGCGTGCCCATCACCCACCGGGAATACACCGCCTCTGTGGCCTTTATCACCGGCCATGAAGACCCGACCAAGGAAATCTCCAATATCGCCTGGGACAAGATATCCACCGGCATCGGCACCCTGGTTTTTTACATGGGGATCAAAAACCTCCCCTTTATCACCGAAAACCTGATCAAACATGGCCGCGATCCGGAGACTCCGGTGGTGGTGGTGCGTTGGGCTTCCACCCCGATCCAACAGTCAGTGGTCGGCACCCTGGCCACCATCGCCGAGGTGGTCAAAAAAGAAAAGATCAAACCGCCTGCCCTCATCGTGGTGGGCGAGGTGGTCAAGCTGCGCGATACCATCAACTGGTTCGAAAAAAGACCGCTGTTCGGCAAACGCATCCTGGTGACTAGGACCCGCGAACAAGCCAGTGAGCTGGTTCGCCTCTTGGAAGATCAGGGGGCGGACTGCGTGGAAGGGGCCACCATCGCCCTGGCGCCGCCGGATAGCTGGGAGCCTTTGG
>JBAZCG010000088.1:0-12859 GCA_041671085.1 Desulfurivibrionaceae bacterium
ACCGTTACCGACTTGCCGCACAACCCGCCCAACTCCTGCTCGATCTCCGGGGTATGACGATGCTCACCGACCTTGTATGCCTTGAAGCCATCGGCCACCTCACAGTAGAGCGAGCCTACCTGCGCCGCCCGCCCTGCCCCGGAGACCCCTGATTTCGAATCAATAATAATGGTTTCAGGATCAACAAGCCCCGCCTTAAGCAACGGTGCAAGCCCAAGGATCACACTGGTCGGATAGCAGCCCGGATTGGCAACCAGCTGCGCCTTGCGGATCGCCGCCCGATGCAACTCAGGCAGGCCATACACCGCTGTGGCCAGCAGATCTTTGGCGCTGTGGGCCTGGTACCACTGCTCATAGACTTGCGCATCATGGATACGGAAATCTGCGGAAAGATCAACGACCTTCTTGCCTGCGGCCACCAGCTGCGGCACGATATCCATGGCGGTTTGATGGGGCACGGCGGTAAAGAAAAAATCAGCCCGATCAACAAGCGCCTCAACCTGGAGATCTTCACAGAGGATGTCGGCCCGGCCCTGCAAGCTGGGAAAAATCTGAGAAAGCGGTTTCCCCGCATATTGCCGGGAGGTCGCCACCGTCAACTCTACCTCAGGATGATTGCACAGTATCCGGGCAAGCTCCGCCCCGGTGTATCCGGAAGCCCCGACAATGCCGATTCGTACCATCTTTTCCTCCACTCAGCTTGCAGCCAGAAGGCTGCCTGACCCAGGCCAAAAAAAATCAGGGGAAGAGCGATAAGCGCCTTCCCCTGATGAGATATACAATGGTGTCCGTGATATTGACAAGGCAATACCAGGCAACGATTAACGCTTGGAGAACTGGAACCTTGCCCGGGCGCCCTTCTGACCATATTTTTTCCGTTCTTTCACGCGCTGATCACGGGTCAGAAAACCCGCTTTTTTCAAGGCGCCACGGTGCTCGGGGTCAACAACCAGCAGAGCACGGGAAATCCCGTGCCGCAAAGCCTCGGTCTGGGCAATCTTGCCGCCGCCTGTCAAGGTGGCAAGGATATCAAACTTTGCCGCAGTGTCGGTCAAGGCCAAAGGCTTTGAAATCTTCTGCAGGTAGTCAAAGCCGCCGCCGAAATAATCCGGGACGCTCATCTTGTTGACCTGGATGTTACCGGAACCCGGCCTCAACCACACCCGGGCAATAGCGGTCTTTCTTTTTCCAGTCGCGTAAAAACTATTATCTGCCATGTTCAAGCTCCATTATCCTGTTTTAAAAGGGCAGGATTTTATAATTCCAGAGACACAGGCTGCTGAGCGCTATGGGGATGATCCGCTCCGGCATATACCTTTAATTTCTTCAACTGATGGCGTCCCAAGGTGTTTTTGGGCAACATGCCGCGAACAGCCTTGCGCAACAGCTCTTCCGGCTTTTGCTCCAGAAGTACCTTGGCAGTCTTTTCCTTCAAACCGCCCATAAAACCGGAGTGATGACGATACATCTTGTCATCCCATTTCTTGCCGGTCAGACGAACCTTTTCCGCATTGATCACAATGACAAAATCACCGACATCAAGAAAGGTGCAGTAATTAGCCTTGTGCTTGCCGCGCAAACGCGTGGCAATCTCGGAAGCCAAACGACCAAGCACCTTATCCTGAGCATCAACGATCAACCACTTGCGCTCAATATCTTTGACCGGGGTCAAATATGTCTTCATTTCAAATCCCTCGCAAAACTCTATTAAAGAATAGGTCTATATAAGTCAAAATGGCCCGTTCTGCCATAAAAAAATGCAGACGGGCTGTCGATCAATGCAAATAGGCTCACAGACTTGAGCCGTAAGCAAAATATGGAGCGGGAAACGAGATTCGAACTCGCGACTTCAACCTTGGCAAGGTTGCACTCTACCACTGAGTTATTCCCGCTCATTTTCAGTATGTGAAAAGCGCCAGATGTATAACAATGTAAAAAAGGGTTGTCAACAAAAAATCGGCACACCACGATCTTTTTATCCTTTGAACCACCACATCCTCCTAAGCGGCAAAACGATCTATAATATTTTGTTATTACAATCTTTTATCTGAAAGGTATCGGGATTCCTATTGCCTCCATCTGCTACATCTTGGTATAAACAGTCATCTTTGCTTTTTTTACTTATATTTTTTCTATCGAAGATCCTGGCTATGGCCCAAGAAACCAGACAATTACAGGAGCTGCACCATGGTAGTAGCACAAAAAAACCGCCAAAGCGAAGTGAAACGCAAAACCAGAGAAACCGATATCACCCTCTCTTTCACCCTTGACGGTACCGGCCAGGTCCATTGCGCCTCAGGTGTGCCTTTTATGGACCACATGCTCACCCTCTTTGCCGTGCATGGTTTTTTTGATCTTACCCTCCACGCCTCCGGAGACACGGAGATTGACGGGCATCACACAGTTGAAGACCTGGGAATCTGCCTGGGGCAGGCCCTAAAAAAAGCCTTGCACGATTTTGGCGGTATCAGACGTTACGGCTTCAGCGCGCTACCTATGGATGAGACGCTGGTCCGGGTAACTCTGGATTGCTCCAACAGACCCTATCTCCATTACGGTGTTCCATTTCTTGAGCAAAAGGTTGGCGACTTTGACACCCAATTGGTCAAGGAGTTTCTGCGCGCCTTTGCCCTGCACGGCGGTCTGACCCTTCATGTAGAAATGGCCCACGGCGAGAACACCCACCATATTCTCGAAGCAATCTTCAAGGCCCTGGGCCGGGCCCTTGACGAGGCAACTACCATGGATCCCCGCGCCAAGGGCCCTGTCTCATCCAAAGGGTCCTTATAATTTTTCATTCTGGAGAAATCATCGTGACACTCTGCAAACCGTATACCGTTTTTCTCGCAAGCCTGACCGTGCTCATCCTCTTTTCCGGCTGCGCACGAACAACCGCCCAGATACAGCCCGAAGATTTACTCCCGGTAAAAACAATCATCGTGCTACCGGTGGAAATTGTCCCGGATGGCCAGAGCAGCCGCTCGCCCAAAGAAATACAGCAGCTTGAAAAAGGCCAGAAACTCGTTGACACCATACTAGCGGAATATTTTTCCGGCAGGGAAGATATCTCCCTGCTCACGCCAGGACAACGTGATGCCCTTGATAAAGACATGAATCGTTGCCGGACAACCGCAGCGGTCACCATCTGCCGGACCAAGCAGGCTGACGCCGTCTTCCTTTTCACCCTGCAACGCTTTACCGAACGAGAAGGCACCGAATATTCCATTGTCACCCCAGCCTCTGTCGCCTTTGATTATAAACTCATCCAGGCGGAAACAGGCCAGACCATATGTTCCGGGGTTTTCAATGAGACACAGCAACCCCTGCTTGCCAACATGTTCCAGTTTTTCAAAAAAGCGCAGCGGGGTATTAAATGGCTCAGCGCCGAGGAACTTGTCCGTGACGGCCTCCAGCAAAAAATTACCGACTGCCCCTATCTGAAAAAATAGTCCTGCCCGTGTTCGCCATTCCCAAGCAGCTCAATCACCTTGTCGGTCGGGCCATGCATCTTTACCAGATGCTGGCCGATGGCGACCGGGTGATGATCGCGGTGTCCGGTGGCATCGACAGCCTGGTACTCACCTGGCTACTGAAGGAATGGCGCCACAAGGCACCTATTCGCTATGAGCTTCTGGCAGTGCATCTCGACATGGGGTTCGGCGGCGCGGAATACAATCTGGTCAGAGAACAGCTCTGCCGCTTCGACCTGCCCATACTGATGGAACGGACTGACTTCGGCCACAAGGCGCTCACCGCTGAAAATGGCAAAAATGGTTGCTATCATTGCGCCCGCCAGCGCCGCAACCGCCTTTTCTCACTGGCCCAAGAACATCACTGCAACAAACTCGCCTTCGGCCACCACCAGGAAGATATCATCGAGACGTTTTTCCTCAACTTGTTCTACGGAGGCAATCTCAGCGCCATGGCGCCAAAACAGGAATTGTTCGGCGGCAAGCTTGCCCTTATCCGTCCCCTGGCCATGGTGGAAAAAAAACGCATCGTTGAGTTAGGCCGAAAATTGGGCATTACCGCCGTGTCCAATCCCTGCCCTCTTGCCGCAGACTCCCGCAGGGAAAAAATCCGGGGCTGGCTCACCCCCCTGTACGAAACGGAACCCGCGCTCAAAGCCACCATCTTTGCAAGCCTCGGCAATGTAAGACCCGACTATCTGCTCACTCCCCTGGGTGCCCCGAACCCAGCCGACGACCTTTAAACACCTCATTTCCCCAGAACCACTCCGCGCCGCCCATCAAGCTACGCGAAAATAGCCGCCCTCCTACTCCACAGAACACACGTTTTTCCCGTTCAATTTGCACTTGACATCCACCTAACAATAAAATACTACAGTGCGACATGGACAGGTCAGGAAATAATTCCTTGCTGGTTCAACCGAAGAACCATGCGGGGTGCATGGCGTACTATTCATTATTTTTTCGGAGGAAACCCATGATAAAATTTTTTCTTTCAACATTGTGCGGGTGTTTATGCTGGACGACCATCGCTTTTGCCGCCGTGGATATCAACAAAGCCACAACGCAAGAGCTTGTCGGTTTGCAAGGCATTGGCCCGGCCAAGGCTCAGGCCATTGTCGAGTATCGGCAAAAAAATGGCCAGTTCAAATCAACAAAAGACCTGGCCAAGGTAAAAGGCATCGGTCCCAAGATCGTGGAAAAATTGGGCAACGGCATCACAGTTACAAAGTAAGCAACCAACAAACCACCATGCACCCCAGCCAAAAAGAAAGGGGGGGACGAAGAGGGAATCCCTCCCGCCCCTTCGCCTATCCGTTGAGCAATCTAGCCATATCCTTGGCAAAGTAGGTGATGATGATATCCGCGCCTGCCCGCCTGATGCTGAGCAGGCTCTCATACATAACCTTTTCCCCGTCGATCCAGCCATTGGCCGCAGCGGCCTTGATCATGGCATACTCGCCACTTACGTGGTAGGCGGCGATGGGCAGGTCGAACTCATCCCGCAAGCGACTGATCACGTCCAAGTAGGCCATGGCCGGCTTGACCATCAGGATGTCCGCACCCTCTTCCACATCCAGGGTCGCCTCCCGCAACGCCTCCCGCACGTTTGCCGGGTCCATCTGATAGGACTTGCGGTCGCCATGCTGGGGTGCGCATGCCGCCGCATCCCGAAAAGGCCCGTAAAACGCAGAGGCGTATTTCACGGCGTAAGACATGATCGGCACCATATGAAAATTATTCTCATCAAGAATCCCGCGAATCTCGGCAACCCTGCCATCCATCATGTCCGAAGGAGCCACCATGTCGGCCCCGGCCTGGGCATGGGAAAGCGCGGTTCTGGCAAGCACCTCCAAGGTGGTATCGTTATCCACCACATCATCAATGATGATCCCGCAATGACCATGGCTGGTGTACTCACACAGGCAGACATCGGTGCAGACCGTGAGCGCAGGCGCCGTGTTCTTCAACTCCTTGATGGCCCGCTGGATGATGCCGTCCTTGGCATGCGCCCCGGAGCCTTTGGAATCCTTCTTGTCGGGCAGGCCGAAGAGGATGACCGAGTTCACCCCCAGCCCCATGCACTCTTTGGCTTCCTTGGCCAACTGGTCAACGGAGATCCGAAACACTCCGGGCATGGATGGCACTTCTTCCCGGACGCCCTTGCCAGGCATAACAAAAAGAGGATAAACAAGATGGGCCGGAGAAATACTGGTCTCCCGGATAAGCGCCCGAAAGGTTTCGTTCTGTCTGAGCCTGCGGGCCCGGTATTCAGGGAAAATCATGGTCGCTACTCTCCTTTTCTCTGCTGGGGAAAGGCTTTCACCAGCTTTTATTCAACCTTAAAAGTCTCACCTACCAGGGTATTGATATAGCGTTCCGGCATATCAACCCCCTCCTTGGGAATAACCACCTGCGCGACCCCCTTTTTCTGCCCCATGAGCCGCAGGCCGTACTCCATGGCCTGTAAAATTTGGGCGCACGAGGATTGAATGGTCTCCAGGGTCCGCGGCTCCCGGGTCAAAAGCCGGTCAACCGCCTCTTCGCTGAACGTAACCATTATCCCGCATTTTTCGCTGATCTCCGCCTCACAGCGGTGGATGGTCTGAACCAGCAGGATGAAGGTGTCGCAGACCTCGCGGGGATCCACATCCTGGTCCTGGCTCTCCTTGGCCATGAGTTGCAGACGCTTGGGGGTGGTGAGCACTTGGTGGTCTTCCAGATAACTCCCCATCCGCTTCAAGATGAAGCCGATCAAGCGCTCATACTCCGCCGCCTGCAACGCCTCAAAACGGGTTCGGTGCTCCGTCTGCACCCTGGCCTCCATCAACAGCCTTTCAAGTACAATGGCCGGCGAACGCACCATCTCCACATCCACCACAAGGTAGCGAATGTTGGTGGAAGGCAATTTTTTCTCGTAGTGGAGCAAAATCTTTTCCATGACACTGACCAGCCCCCGGGCTCCGGTTCGTTCCAGCTTGGCAAGCTTGGCGATTTCGCGCAGCGCCGCGTCTTCAAACTGTAGATTGACACCGTACACCCGAAAATCCTGTTTCTTGGCAACCACGATGGAGCTGTTGGGATTGGCCAGAATCTCGTAAAAATCATCTTCGCTCAGTTCATCAAGCACAGCGATAACCGGCAGCCGCCCGACGAACTCGCTTTCAAAGCCAAACTCGACCAGATCCTCCGCCTTAACCTGCTTGAGAAAACGCCCGGTGGTTTTCACCGAGGTCACCGAGCTTTCAAAACCCATAGATTGCTGCTGCACCCGCTTCTTGATGATATCCTCAAGCCCGGCAAAGGCGCCGCTCATGATAAAAAGGATATTTTTGGTATTGACCAGGCGGCGTTCTCGCTTGCCCGTTGCCCGGTACTGTTCGATGGCCTCGATCTGCGAGACCGGATCATGGGCAACCTTGAGTTCGACCTCGGTTTCCTCCATGGGCTTGAGCAGGGCGCGCTGCACCCCGGTGCGGGAGACATCGGCCCCGATCCTGAATGGGCTGGCGGCGATCTTGTCGATTTCATCCAGGTAGATGATGCCGTACTGGGCCCGCTCAATATCCCCGTCCGCCTCCCGGACCAAATCGCGGACCAGATCCTCCACATCCCCGCCCACATAGCCTGTTTCGCTGAACTTGGTGGCGTCGCCCTTGATAAAGGGCACCCCGAGGTGCCGAGCGATGAGCTTGATGAGGAAGGTCTTGCCAACCCCGGTGGGGCCCATCAGCAGAACATTACTCTTGATCTGCCCCATATTGCGCCTGGCCTGCCTCGGCTTGGCCAGGGCGTAGCTGATCCGGTTGAAATGGGTGCAGATTTTGGTGGCAAGAATGGCCTTGGCCTCATCCTGCCGCACCACATACTCGTCGAGATAGGCGATAAGCTCTTCCGGATGGGTGTCGAAATGAAAATCCGCCGCACCGCCTGCGGACGGCTGCCCCGCCTCGCTCTCCTCGCCCTGGGCCATGGGCAGCAGGCCGCTGGAGATGATCTTCACCTTCTGCCCGTACTTTTTCGTAAGATACTCCCCGATCTCCTTTTCCAGCGCCTTCTGGTCGGGAAGATTGGTCTCGTGTTCGCTCATGGCATCCTCTCAGATCTCAAGGAAATCAGCAGGTTATTCGTGATAGTCTCGTAAAAAGTCATGCCGGGATGGCTAAGCAAAAAGGCCCAAAAACAAGGCGCACAAATACTGAGGAATGAGGAGTACCCCGGTACGTCGCAGTGACGATGGATGCAGCGCAACGCAGTCTTTGGGCCTTTTTGCGACGCCATCATTCTTCGTCCAGGGACAGGGACTTCATCTTTCTATGCAGATGACTGCGCTCCAGGCCAATTTGTTCCGCAGTCTGAGAAATATTCCCCTCATTGCCGGCAAGACGGGCCTTGAGAAAATCCCGTTCAAAAATCTTCTTGGCCTCTTTATAGCTCAAGGAATGGTAGAGCCCCTCCAAACCGCCAGTCAATGGTGTGCCTTCTGTCGGAGCAATACCGAGCAGCTGCCCGACCATGGCCGCGTCCACCGTTTCCTCTGGGCACATGATCATGACCCGCTCGACAAAGTTACGCAGCTCCCGGACATTGCCTGGCCATCCGTGCTGCATCATGGCCTGTAGCGCCCCAGGACTGAACGTCTTTTCCCCCAACCCTTTTCTTGCATTGTCCGCCAGAAAATCTACGACCAGCAGAGGAATATCTTCCCGTCGTTCCCGCAGCGGCGGCACCTGAATAGGCACCACGTTGAGCCGGTAATAGAGATCCGCCCGGAAAGTGCCGTTTTCGATCTCCTGCTCAAGATCCTTGTTGGTGGCGGCCAGGACCCGAACCTCGACCTGGATGGTTTTCGAGCCGCCCACCCGCTCAAATTTTTGTTCCTGAAGGATACGCAGCACCTTGGCCTGGGTTTTGAGACTCATGTCGCCGATCTCGTCCAGAAAAAGCGTGCCGCCGTCGGCCAGATCGAACTTCCCCCGTCGGCTGGCCGTGGCTCCGGTAAAAGAGCCCTTCTCATGGCCGAACAGCTCGGACTCGATCAGCTCTTCCGGGATGGCGGCGCAGTTCAGCTCAATCATCGGCTTGGCCGCATTTTTTGACAACCGGTGGATGCTCTGGGCCACCAACTCCTTACCGGTGCCATGCTCACCCCGAATCAAAACCCAAGCCTCGGTGGGCGCCACCCGCTCCACCAGCTGCCTGAGTTCCACCATGGCTGGGGCGGTGCCGGTGAGTTGACTGGCGCGCTGGGTCTGCTGGCGCAGGATCAGGTTCTCTTTTTTGAGCCGGGCCAGATCCAAGGCATTATTGATGGAAAGGATGATCTTGTCGTAGGAGGGCGGCTTTTCGATAAAATCGTAGGCCCCCATCTTGGTGGCCTGCACCGCGGTTTCAATGGTGCCGTGCCCGGAGATCATGATCACCGGCAAGTCGGCTTGAGACTCCTTGATTCTTTTAAGCACCTCCAGACCGTCCAGACCCGGCATCCAGATGTCGAGAAGAACCAAGTCAACCTGTTCCTCCTCCAGCAGAGCAAGCCCCTGCTGCCCATCCTCTGCGGAAAGCGTCTGAAACCCCTCGTCCGACAGGATGCCGGACAGGGACTCACGGATACTCGCTTCATCGTCTATGATCAGGATCGTCTTTGCCATCGCCGTTTCACTGCCGCCGCTTACGCTGCTGCCGATTTGCTGAAATTATTCTGCCGGTATTCAATATACCATGCCCTGCCGGGCAGACGACACGGTTTTCTAGCCATTGCCTAGAGGAAGCTCGACAATAAAGCGGGCCCCCTGGGGCTCGTTGTCCTTGACCCTGATATAGCCGTGATGGTCCGCCACCACTGTACTGGCAATAGCCAGCCCCAGGCCGGTACCGGTCTTTTTCCTTGAAAAATACGGCTCAAAAAGACGCGGTTTGTCCTCATCGCTGACTCCGGAGCCATTGTCGCGCACCTCAAGCCTGACCACGTTACGCTCTTCCTCGCAGGCAAGGACAATCTCAATTATACCCGCAGTAACGGTGGCGGCCACAGCATTATTGAGCAGATTGATAAGCACCCGCTTCATCTGCTTGCCGTCAAAAGAAAACTGTGGAATCGGCCCCTCCACCCGCAACCTAAACTGCCTGTCCTTATGGGCCTCTTGGTAGAGAACGAAGGCCTCGTTGGCCATCTCAGCAAGGCTGCCCATGGTTTTATGCACCGCAGGCATTCGGGCGAAATTGGAAAATTCGCTGACCAGTTTTTTCAGTTCATCAACCTGGTTGACAATGGTTCTGGTGCAGACATCAAAAACCTCCTGGTCCCCGGACAGCCGGTCAAGATATCTCTTGCGGAGCCGCTGGGCGGAAAGCTGGATTGGGGTCAGGGGATTTTTCACCTCATGGGCGATCCGCCGGGCCACCTCACGCCAGGCCGCCATCCGCTGCGCCTTTTCCAACTCGGTGAGGTTATCAAACACCAGGACCACACCAAGGGGTTGGTTGTTCTCATCTTCCAGCCGGGTTAAATTCACCCGCAGTGAAAAGGTTTCATCCCCCACCGTCAGGCGCAGCGGCCTTTCCAGGGAAGGCTTGCCGCTACGCGACAGCTCAGCAAGAAAACCTTCCAGAATAGCCCGGTGTTCCGGCCTGAGAACCGCGTGGTACTCCTTGCCCTCCAAGGCTCTGCGGTCAATCCTGAGAAGTTCCTCGGCAAACCGGTTGATCGTGGTAATCCGACCCTGTTCATCCAAGGAGATAACCCCGGCCGCCACATTTTGCAGAACGATCTCCATGTAGCGCCGCCTGGTCTCGGCATCCAGGTTGCCCTGGCGCAGCGCAGTATTCGCCTCTTCGAGTTGCCTTTTGCTGGCGGAAAGGTCACTGGTCATCCGGTTGAAAGAATCGACCAGGGTTCCCATCTCATCGCCTGAGGTCTTTTCCAGAACAAAATCCAGTTCCCCTTCGGCCACCCGCCGCGTCGCCTCAGCCAGCCTACCGATGGGACCGGTCAGGCCGCCTGCCACATAAAAGGCGAACCAGATCGCGCAAAACACAATCAACAGGGTAACGATGAGCAGCATGACCAGCAGACTGGTTTTAATCGGGGCCTTGAGAATCATCAACTGCTTGTACCCCTCATAACCGGCGGAAATGGTCTGCATCCGTTTGACCCGTTCTTGGGGAATAAGCAAGGAAACGACCAGCGCTCCCTGCCGGGCGTCAGTTCCACCGATCCGTACTGAGCTCACGCTGCGCACCAGTTCCCCTGCCGCCACCGGCTGGATAGTTGTCTGCGCCTGATTGTCGGCGTAAGCATTACGGATCATGTTCAGCGGAATTTCAGGAACACCCTCGCCAACGACTTCCGGCCTGTAGGCTCGGGCCACCACCTCCCTTTGCTCTGAGATCACCTCGATTCCGGCCAGGCCGTGGCTTTTCATAATCTCTTGCAGCAAGGGAGTCAGATTTCCCCCGGCAATATCCCCGTAACGTTTCAATTCCAGGCGTTCTGCAATAAGGTGCCCCTGGCGATCAGCCTGGTCTTCCGCCTCCTGGTAAACATTCTTGGCGATGGCGATCGATTCTTCCAGGGACTGGGCGACATTGATGTTGAACCAATAATCCATGCTGGTGGAGACAAACTGCAGGGCGATGAAAAAAAGCAGCCCGGTAGGGAAAAATGACATGGAAACAAAGGCGATCACCAGCTTGGAGCGGAGCTTTGTTCCCAAAAAACGGCGGCGGCGCTCAAAAACAAGCTGGGCCAGATTCCGGAGAACCAAAAAAACCATCAACAGCAGCAGGAGGACATTGAAGTTGATGAGTACGAAAATTAGG
Source organism: Desulfurivibrionaceae bacterium (assembly GCA_041671085.1). GTDB lineage: Bacteria > Desulfobacterota > Desulfobulbia > Desulfobulbales > Desulfurivibrionaceae > Thiovibrio. Next base: position 11,292 of record JBAZCG010000088.1, read on the forward strand.
ACATTGCCGCTGACAGGAAAGGGAATGGCTCCCAGCTGCACGATCCTGGTTTCAAAATAGGTCAACAGCGGAATCAGAACGAGACAGGCAAAGATGACCAGGCGGATACGCTTTTTGCGGCGCAGCCGGTCTTTCCGGAGAACCTCCTCGGGGGGAGCATCCATGCTAATACCTGAATTCCACAGTGTACCACGCGGTTTCAAAATCCCAGAGGCTCCAGAAAGGAATCACATAGTGAAAATAAAGCGGCAGGGTTTTTTCTGCAAGTTTGGCCTTTACCTTGAGCAGATATCCCGCCTCCGGCAGTAAGGCCTTCAGCGGCGAGATCGGAGGACCATTGAGCTGGGCCATGACTTTTTTCGCCTCGGTCATCGATTTGGTGCGGAAGGTCTGACCTGCCAACTCCGAACGAACAATGCTGTACTCCTCTTTCAGGGTGTCATAGCTCAGGGCATGGTCAAATTTCAGGGAAACAAGCTCCTGATTCATCCACGTACTGCGTTTGCGCTCCAGCTTCACATAAAAGTTAAAGGTCACTGGAATGCCGTTTCTGATCCCCTCCTCCATCTGCTTGGTAAAGGCATTGTTGACCGTCAGGAACAACAACAGATCCGTGCTGGAATTGGTGACGATCAATTCATCGATGGTCGCATTCTGGGCAAGCACGGGCTGGCCGCCGCCGAAGAAAAAGACCAGGGCAAGAAGAAAAATGAGAAGACCGCGAAATTGTCGTCTATGGAATAAGATGCGCATAATCAATCAGATCAGTGAACAACTTGAGTGTCGGGGGCTGACTCCTGAATTTCAGACTGTGCATGCCCCCCTCTCTTCTGCCATTTTTTCAGAACCAGGCTCCTGGCCCTGTCCAGAAACGGACCAAAAGTTGTGGCATCACGAGCGGTTAAGGCTACCGCCTCCTGCAGCCGCAGCTGCTCGGCAACGATCTCCGGCTCCACCAGGTCAATCTTGTTAAAAACCCTAAGGCAGGGAATACCATCCAGACCAAGCTCCCGGAGCAGCTCCTCCACCACCTGAATATGGTCAGCGCAGCGCGGATTACTGATGTCGATCACATGCACCAACACGTCTGCCTCGTGCAGTTCTTCCAAAGTCGCCTTGAAGGCCTTGAGCAACTCCTCCGGAAGATGGCGAATAAAGCCCACCGTGTCCGTGATGATGACCTCCACATCCTCGGGGAAACGAAGCCGTCGGCTGGTCGGATCCAGAGTGGCGAACAACTTGTCCTCCGCGACAATAGCGCTTTTGGTCAGGGTGTTAAGCAAGGTTGATTTCCCGGCATTGGTATAGCCGACCAGCGAGAGAACCGGCAAGTCATTTTTGCGCCGCCGTGACCGCCGCTGCTCCCGCTCGCGGCTGACCTCCTTGAGTTTTTTGCCCAACTTGCCCAACCGATCATTAATGCGGCGGCGGTCCACCTCAAGGCGGGTCTCGCCAGGGCCACGGCCGCCAATGCCGCCGGTGAGTCGGGACAGGGCGTCATCTCGGGTAGTCAACCTGGGCAGCATGTATTTGTGCTGGGCCATCTCGATCTGTAGCTTGCCCTCCCG
>JBAZCG010000089.1:0-12803 GCA_041671085.1 Desulfurivibrionaceae bacterium
CCCAGGCCGATGGAGTCGTGGGTGAAGACGTAGATGGAGCGTTGCTTCCTGTGCGCTGCTATGCGCAGGGCGTTGCGGGCGTATTCGGAAAAGATCAGAAAAGTGGCGGTGTAGGGGATGAAGCCAGCGTGCAGGGCTAGGCCGTTGGCAATGGCACACATGCCGAACTCGCGGACCCCGTAATAGATGTAGTTGCCGCCAGCATCCTTGTTGATGCCCTTGCTGCCGGACCAGATGGTCAGGTTGCTGCCAGCCAGATCCGCCGAGCCGCCAAGGAATTCCGGCAGCAGCGGGCCGTAGCCGTTCAGGCAGTTCTGGGAAGCCTTGCGGGTGGCGACCTTCTCTGCCTTGGCGTTGACCGCGGCGATGTAGGCCCCGGCCTTTGCCTGCCAGTCCGCGGGGAGTTTGCCGGAAAGCCTGCGCTCAAGCTCGGCACCAAGTTCCGGGTGCGCTACTTTATAAGCACCAAACCGGGTGTTCCATTCGGCCTCTTTGGCTGCACCCTTGTCCTTGGCGTTCCAACCAGCATAGATCTCAGCCGGAATCTCAAAGGCGGGATGGGGCCAGCCGATGGTCTCGCGAACCAGGGCGATCTCGGCATCACCCAGGGGCGCGCCGTGGCAGTCTTCCTTGCCCTGCTTGTTGGGGGAGCCCCAGCCGATCACGGTCTTGCAGCAGATGAGCGAGGGCTTGTCCGTTACATTCTTTGCTTCGGTAATGGCTTTTTTGATTGCCTCGCCGTCATGGCCGTCCACACCCTCGATGACATGCCATCCGTAGGCGCGAAAGCGCATGGGGGTGTTGTCGGTGAACCAGCCCTCCACCTCACCGTCGATGGAGATGCCGTTGTCATCATAGAGAGCCGTGAGCTTGCCCAACCCCAAGGTGCCGGCCAGGGAGCAGGCTTCGTGGGAAATCCCCTCCATCATGCAGCCGTCGCCCAGGAACACATAGGTGTGATGGTCAATAACCGCGTGGCCCGGCCGGTTGAACTGGCCTGCCAGGGTTCTTTCGGCAATGGCCATGCCCACCGCATTGGCAATGCCCTGACCCAGGGGGCCGGTGGTGGTTTCGATGCCGGGGGCGTAGCCGTATTCCGGGTGGCCGGGGGTTTTGCTGTGCAGCTGGCGGAAGTTTTTGATCTCCGCCATGGGCAGGTCGTAGCCGCTGAGGTGGAGCAGGGAATAGAGCAGCATGGAGCCGTGGCCGTTACTAAGGACAAAACGGTCGCGGTTGGCCCATTTGGGGTTGGCTGGATTATGGGTAAGAAAGTCGTTCCAGAGGACTTCGGCAATGTCTGCCATGCCCATGGGCGCGCCGGGATGGCCTGATTTGGCTTTCTGGATGGCATCCATGCTCAGGGCGCGGATGGCATTGGCAAGTTCTCTGCGTGATGGCATGGGACCTCCAGTTTCTGGTTCTGTGGTGCTATGATTATTGGGGGCAAGGATGACTATGAAACTTTGCTATATACCTTTCCCTGCGGGATATTGCGAATCAAAATTTGCGACAAGCTGACGGCTTTCAATTCCCCAAGCCCTTGCTTTTTTCAAAACGGGCGATGGCACTGTAGAGGCGGATGTATATCTGCTCGGCCAGATGGTCCACTATGGTTTCCATTGCCTGCCTTTTATGGGCATCGGTTTGGAGGGAATAGGTTTCCGTGAGGGTCAAGCCCTTGGCCTCCCAGGCCGCCTTGCCGGTGCGGGTGTCGGTGACTGTGTAGTCAACACTCAAGGTGGCAATAAGCGCTTGGGCTCGGTCTTTGGCATCATACGCTCGACCGGTATAACTCACTGCGTTGATCTTGCCGTTTAAGATATAATCGGCTTCTCCGGAGCTGCTCACCAGGGTGAACTGTTTATTCTGGCCGAGCCAGTCTTGCAGGGCATTGTGGATATCGGAGGCGAGCCTGAGTTCATTGGTCGGGTTTGGCCAGATGGGAACATGAAGCTTGAGGAGCCTGCCCTGTTGCTCCGGCGGCAGCATGTTGGGGTTGTGGTAGCCGCAGCCCGCGACAATCAGCAGAATAAGGAGCAGGCTCAGGTTTTTCAGGGTAACGATCTTCATGCTCTGGTCCCGTAAATGTCTGGCATCAGGCTAAATTACAATATTGATCAGTTTGTTTGGCACGACAATCACCTTGCGTGCCGGCTTGCCTTCCAGGAATCTTTGCACCTTTTCATCGGCCAGGGCCATTTGTTCAAGGTCAGCATCGCTGGTGCCCGGCGCGACCTGGAGCTGGCTGCGCACCTTGCCCTTTACCTGGATTACGATGGTGATCGCCTCCTCCCTGACCGCCTCGTCATCGTACTCCGGCCAGAGCGCTTCGGCAAGGGGGGTGGGATGTTTTGTCATCTCCCAGAGCTCGGCGCACAGATGCGGGACCATGGGGGAGAGCAGGGCAAGCATTGCCTCAATGGCCTCGCGGATCACCGCCGGATCAGCAGCTTCGCCGGACTCATCGGCGGCAAGGCTGTACAGGGTGTTGGTAAGCTCCATCACCGAGCTGATGGCGGTGTTGAAATGGAACTTTGCCTCGATATCGGCTCCGAATTTGCGGATGGTCTGATGGGTTTTCCGGTGCAGGGCGGTACTTGCCGCATTCATCGTAAGCGGCAGGCCGGAAGCAGGCTTGGCAAAGACGCTAATATTTTCATCAACCAGGCGGTGCACCCGGTTTAAAAAGCGGTAAGCTCCTTCCACCCCCTGATCGCTCCATTCCAGATCCCGTTCCGGCGGGGCGGCGAACAGGCTGAACAACCGGACCGTATCGGCCCCGTATTTTTCCACCAGATCATTGGGGTCCACCACATTTCCCTTGGATTTTGACATCTTGGTGCCGTCTTTGATGACCATGCCCTGGGTGAGCAGGTTGGTGAAGGGCTCGTCGATGGTCAGGTAGCCGAGATCGCGCAGGACCTTGGTGAAAAAACGGGAGTAGAGCAGGTGGAGGATGGCGTGTTCCACCCCGCCGATGTATTGGTCCACCGGCAGCCAGTAATCGGCCTTGGCTTTGTCCAGGACCCCGTCGGTGAACCGGGGGCTGACGTAGCGGGCGAAATACCAGGAGGACTCGACAAAGGTATCCATGGTGTCGGTTTCGCGCCGGGCCGGGCCGTGGCAGACAGGGCAGGTGGTCTGGTAAAAGCTTTCCAGTGTGTGCAGGGGCGATTTGCCGGATTTGTCAAACTGGACATCGGTGGGCAGGCTGACGGGCAAATCCTTTTCCGGCACCGGCACCACCCCGCAGTGGGCGCAGTGGAGCATGGGGATGGGGGCGCCCCAGTAGCGCTGGCGGGAGATTCCCCAGTCGCGCAACCGGAAGGTGGTGCGCTGGCTGCCGAAGCCTTTTTCCGTGGCCGCCGCGGTGATGGCGGCCTTGGCTTGGTCGGAAGGCAGGCCGGTGAATTCCCCTGAGGCGATCAGGGTGCCGGGGCCTTCGTGGGCCTCGCTCATGGCGGCCGGGTCTAACGGCTCGCCTTCGGGCTGAACCACGGCTTTGACCTCAATCCCGTATTTGCGAGCGAACTCGAAATCGCGCTGATCATGGGCAGGAACCGCCATCACCGCGCCGGTCCCGTATTCCATGAGCACGAAATTGGCCACATACACCGGCAAACGCTCGCCGGTGAAGGGGTTGAGGCAGTAGCCTCCGGTGAAAACTCCTTCTTTTTCGGGCTCGTCTTCCGGTTTCTGCCGCTGTTTCTCGATCTTGATCCGGGCAACGAACTCCTTGACTGCGGGTTCCTGGGGGGTGCCAGCGCTCAACGCAAGGGCCAAGGGATGTTCCGGGGCGATGGACATGAAGGTCGCGCCAAAAATGGTATCCGGTCGGGTGGTGAAAATGGTCAGTGTTCCCCCGGAGCCTTCGATGGGGAAAGTCACCTCGGCGCCCACGCTCTTGCCGATCCAGTTACGCTGCATGGTGAGCACCTTCTCCGGCCAGCCGGTGAGCGTGTCGCAACCGGCAAGCAGCTCCTCGGCGTAGTCGGTGATTTTGAAAAACCAACTGTTCATTTCCCGGGGGAGTACGGCATTGTCGCAACGCCAGCAGGCGCCGTCGATGACCTGTTCGTTGGCCAGCACCGTCTGGCAGGTTTCGCACCAGTTGACCGTGGTCACCTTTTGGTAGACCAAGCCCTTTTCGTACATCTTGATGAAAAGCAGCTGCTCCCAGCGGTAGTATTTATCGTTGCAGGTGGCGAGTTCGCGGCCCCAGTCGTAGCTGAAGCCCATGCGCTGTAGCTGTTGCTTCATGTAGTCGATGTTTTCGTAGGTCCACTTGGCCGGATGGGTGTCGTGCTTGATCGCCGCATTTTCCGCGGGCAGGCCGAAGGCGTCCCAGCCCATGGGATGAAGGACGTTGAAGCCCTTCATCCGCTTGTAGCGGGCCACCACGTCGCCGATGGTGTAGTTACGGACATGGCCCATGTGGATGCGGCCGGAAGGGTAGGGAAACATCTCCAGGAGATAGTATTTGGGACGGGAGAGATCTTCGTTTGCGGTGTAGGTGGAGTTGTCAAGCCAGTGGCTGCGCCATTTTTCTTCAATGGCCTTGAAATCGTATTTCATGTTTGTTGATCCGGGGTTTCAGCGCTGAGTCACGGGCGCTGCGCCATGAGTTTTTTTCTCGGCGGTCAGCATTCCGTTTCAGCCCTGTTCAGTTATTCGGTTGACGGGAAATTATGCTGGGCAAGGTTTTCAAAGGAGGTGAAGCGGTCAAGAAAGGCCAGCTCCACGGTGCCGGTCGGGCCATTCCGTTGCTTGCCGATGATAACCTCGGCAATGCCTTTTCTCGGGTTATCTTCCGCCTTGTTATACACCTCATCGCGGTAGATGAAGATGATCAGGTCGGCATCCTGCTCGATGGCGCCGGATTCACGCAGGTCGGAAAGCTGCGGCCTTTTGTTGGGGCGGCTTTCCAGGCTGCGGTTCAGCTGGGAAAGAGCCATAACCGGGATGCTGAGCTCCTTGGCCATGGCCTTGAGGGAGCGGGAGATGTCACTGATTTCCTGTTCGCGGGACTGGGAGTTTGATTTGCCCCGCATCAACTGGAGGTAATCCACCACCACCATGCCGATGTTGTGTTCGGTTTTTAGGCGTCGGCACTTGGCCCGCATCTCCAGCACCGTGATGGCCGGGGTGTCGTCGATGTAGATGGGGGCTTCCGAAAGCATGCCCACCGCCCGGGTGAGCTTGGGCCAATCCTGCTCCTTCAAGAAACCGGTCCGCAGTCGTTGCGCGTCAACCCGGCTGATGGAACAGAGCATACGCATGCCCAACTGCTCCTTGGACATCTCCAGGCTGAACACGGCAACCGGCACCTTGTGGAGCAGGGCGGCGTTCTGGACCATGTTGACGGCCAGGGCGGTTTTGCCCATGCTGGGACGGCCGGCCAGGATGATGAGGTCGGAGCGTTGCAAGCCCGCGGTCATCTTGTCGAAATCGTGGTATTCGGTGGGAACGCCGGTGATGTGTTCCTTGCGTTCGTAGAGCTGTTCGATGTATTTGAAGGTGCTGGAAATGACGGTCTTGAGCGAGTGGTAGGACTGGCCGCTCTTGGCCCGGGAGATCTCAAAGACGGTGGTTTCCACGTCGTCGAGGAGACCGTCGATATCATCCTGTTCCTCGTAGCAGCGGCCGGCGATCTCGGTGCCGGTCTGGATCAGCTTGCGGAGGATGGCTTTTTCCCGCACTATTCTGGCGTAATAGGCAATGTTTGCGGCAACCGGGACGATGTCGGTGAGGGTGGCGAGGTAGGTGGGGCCACCGATCGCCTCAAATCGGTTGTTGTCTTTCAGCAGGTTGGAAATGGTGATGAGATCAAGGGGTTCGCCACGGTCAAACAGGGTGATCATGGCGGAAAAGATGTGTTTGTGGGCGTCGCGGTAAAAATCTTCTTCGGTGAGAATCTCCGCCGCCCTGGGCATGGCTCCCTGTTGCAGCATGATGGAACCGAGAACGCATTGTTCGGCTTCAAGATTCTGCGGGGGCAGACGGTGGGTGGGGGAAGGGGTTGGTCCGGATTCCATGGAGTATCGTTGGCTGTAATGAATGGGGGGCAGGCTTCTGCCCCCACTCGGTTATCCTGCGTTATTCCAAGGTCAAAGCAAGTGGGGCGGATTCTGCGGCTTATACACGTCTGAGCCCAGGTCCGCCTTCTGCTTACTTTAGAACTATTCCGCGGCCAGAGGAACGATTTCCACCGTGATTTCCGCGGAAATCTGGTAGCCGATCTTCACCGGCACCATGGTCACGCCCAGGGTCTTGATGGGCTCGTCAAGCACGATCTTTTTCTTGTCGATCTCAATGCCCAGCGCGGCAAGCTTTTCCGCAATGTCCGCGGAGGTGACGGAACCAAAAAGTTTGTTGTCATCCCCGGAACGATGGGCAATGACCACCGTGGCGCCTGCCACCTTCTTGGCCAGGGCTTCCGCCCCGTCACGTTGATCTTTCTTTCGTGCCACAATGGCGGCTTTTTCCCTTTCCAGAGTGGTCAGGTTTGCCTTGGTGGCAGGTACGGCAAGACGGCGAGGGATCAGGAAGTTGCGGCCGTAGCCGTCCTTCACTTTAACAACATCGCCTTCCTCGCCAAGAGTGTCAATGGTTTCTTTTAAAATGAGTTCCATGTTGTACCTCCGGTTGAATCCTGGTTGTGCCGGGATTCATTATTTCTGAAAAATGAAGACCCTGAAAAGGCCTCCAGTTTCATAGTGTGTTTCTCTATTTAAGACACCGAGGTGTCATCCACATCTTTTTTAAGCCGCGGCTTCCTGAAATCAACCCAGACATCAGCCAGGCCAAGCACTGCGACAAAGCCGATGCCGTAAACCTGCAAGAACAGGAGGCTGTACGTTATCATCCTGATCGCCAGGGGCAGCGACCATTTCTGCATCAGGCTCGAAACAACCGCCAACCCTTGCGAGAGATAAAGAACCAGGAGCACCAAGCCCACATTCAAGCCCAGAGTGTGAAGCCTTTCGTCGGGGACAAGAAGGGCGATGCCTGCCATTATCACCGGCCAGACCAGCAATTCCGGGAGCCGCCAGTTTTTTAAATCTTCCCGGTTTGTCCGGGAGGGGTCTCTTTTCTTCAGCAACCATTGACCGACTGCGATGTTCAGCCAGACGGTGCAGATGATCGAGGTGAGGAGCAAGGCCGGGAAAAGCCGTGCCACCTGTTCCCGGAGCTGTGTGATGAAGCCTTTGATTGCTTCAAGATCACCGGCCGGGAAATGTCCTGAATCCTGGTACAGGGCAAAGGTCGCCTCGAATCCCTTATCCAGGCTCTGCCGCAGGTCAAGATACGGATTGCTGTTGCTTGCCATGCCGATCAGCCAACCCGCGACGAGCCAGACAAGGACGAGATAGCCAACGCTCTGTATCCCGGCCCGCTGGGCCGACTCATTTTCCCTGTCTGCCCTGGCAAGGATAACGCCAACGGGCAGGAGGGTCAGTGAGAAAAGCAGGCCCGACAGGGTTCCGGTCCAGAAAGTCACGCCCCCGGCAATGCCGAGGGCCCAGGCAATAATGACTGCCCCCCGTTTTTTCCCGTAAACGCTCAGGAAGTAGTAGGCAGGCAAAGGCATCAGGCAATGGAGCCACTCAAGGCCGACAAAAGCTGCCGGTACCGTGAAAACGAGGGCCGTGACAGCGATAGCCCCGATTGTTTCTGTCTGCCTGCTTGTTCCTGTGCGTAAAAACACGATTTCTGGCTGGTTCCTGTTTTACTGCTGGGCCTGACCGGCATAGGGCAACAGGGCAATCTGACGCGCACGCTTGATTGCCTCGGTGAGCTGCCTCTGGTGATGGGCGCAGTTGCCATAGATGCGCCGGGGTATAATCTTGCCGCGTTCCGTCACAAAATTGCGCAGGGTTTTGACATCCTTATAATCAATCATCAGGCTCTTGTCCGTGCAGAAACGACAGACCTTGCGCCGGTTGAAAATCTTCTTTTTCTTGATAACCATGGTCTTTCCTCTTTGTTGGTTCGATATATGTATAGTTAACGCGACAGGCGCAAAAACTATTCAGAGGCTTCGTCTGCAACTACAGGGCTGGTTTCCGGCTCTGCTGGCTCTTCTGCCTTGGGGGCATCCGGGATGAAGACATCCTGGGTCTTTACCGTCATGAATTTTAGAACCCGATCATCAATGCGGATGAGCCGTTCCATTTCCTTGACGCCATCAGGCAGGCCGGCATATTCGACATAGAGAAAATCGCCCTGGATTTCTTTCTTGATGGGGTAGGCCAATTTCTTCAGGCCCCACCGGTCGGTTCTCACGATGAGTCCGCCAAAACTTTCGATGGTTCCAGTTACCTTGTCGGAAAGCGAAGAGAATTCCGTTTCTCCGGCTCCCGGTCTGACAATAACAATTGTCTCGTACCTGCGCATTGATTCCTCCTTGTGGTCATGTGGCCCTTGCTTTTTGCGTTTCATGCGAAGAGCAAGGAGGTATGTGGGAAAAAACAGTAAAAAAACAATCGCGATTGATAGCAACTAACCTTGTGTTTGTCAAATGTTTTCTGGAGATGATTCGTAACCGTTCAGCAGCACCGCATCTGTTTTGTCATCGGCCTGGTCCGCATACCATATGTATGGCGAACAGGCCTCTTTCGCGCATCTACGGCACTGCTGAACGGTTACAATTCTGGGGCAGCTGGGAATTTTGTGCTCCCAGTGCACGATTACGATGATTCCGGCTCGCTTTTGGCCTGTTGCCAGATCGTCAGGAGCATATCGGTGTCAAGCTCCCCCATCTGCTTTCCCTGGCGGGCTATATTTTTTTCAAGCATACGAAAGCGGGTGGTGAACTTGTGCGTTGCCTCATGCAGGGCGTCTTCGCCGTCGATATCCGCCTTCCTCGCCACAACCGCGAGGGCAAAGAGGAGGTCGCCGAACTCTTCTTTGATCTGTGCGCGCGTCCCATGGGCAAAGGCTTCCTGTAGTTCTTGGAATTCTTCGGCAACTTTGCCGATGGCCCCGGAGAGATTCGGCCAGTCAAAACCCTCCCTGGCTACCCGGTCTGCCACCCGTTGCGCCCTGCGCAGGGCTGGCAGGCTTTTTGGGATGGAGTCCAGGAAATGCCTGGGCTGTTCCTTCTGTTCGTTTTCTTGGTTTTTTATCGCCTGCCACTGCTGGCGAAGCTCCTGTTCCGAGTCTACGGTTTCACTGCCGAACACATGGGGGTGGCGGCGGATCATTTTGGCGGAAATGGAGTCAATAACATCACAAAGGGTGAAGAGATTTTTTTCCTGGTAGAGGTTGTTGAGGAAAATAACCTGAAAAAGGAGATCCCCCAGTTCCTCGCAGATGTGGCCGGGGTTGTCGTCATTGATTGCTTCCAGCAGTTCGTGGGTTTCCTCGACAAGATACTGCTTAAAGGTCTGGGGGGTCTGTTTTTGATCCCAGGGGCATCCGTCCGGGGCTCGGAGGCGGTTGATAATCTCAAGGAGGTCAAGGAATTTTTCCGCGGTGGGGGTCATGGGCCTGCCTGTGTTCGATTGAAGGAAAGGGTTGGTGCGGCAAGTACGCCGGGCAGTATGTATTTGTTTGCCATAATTCCAGGATTATGGGGTGTGGGACGTCTTTCTGTGCATCCGGTGGCTTGACCCCCCAAAGAGATCCTTATATACCAGCTCTTGGGACAGATGAGAAGAAGTCAACAGCAGGCATATTCCGTATTTTGGATATTGGAAAGAATAAGATTGTGAGGAAAATTGCAACGAGTCGGCGCTTGAATGTGCGGTGCCCCTGCTTGCGGGGAGATAGAGCAGGGCAACATCTGTTGTTAGGTGGTGTTTGCGTGCGTTATGCATCTTATTTTATTGTCCCCGCTTGGGAGGGTTAAAACCCCCACCTTTCAGGTGGCAGCTTTAGCGTAGAATTGCTAAATTTTGAGTCATGGCTCACATACGGTATTCACTATCCACCTGCACTTGGTGTGGATAACGAAGTACCGGAAGAAGGTTTTGGTGGAAAGCGTCGCCCTTCGTATCCGGGATATGATCCGGGAAATATGCCAGGGCGAAGGGGTTGACATCATCAAAGGGCATGTATCGAAAGACCATGTCCATCTGTTTGTCTCGCTTCCGCCGCAAGTGACGATCAGCCGTTTGGTGCAACGTTTGAAGGGTAAGACCTCTTTCAAATTGTTGAACGAGTTTCCACACCTTCGGAAAACGTACTGGGGCCGACATTTTTGGGCTCGGGGCTACTTTTGTTGTAGCAGCGGCAATGTTACGGATGAGATGATCATCCAATATATCGAGAAACAAGACGCCGCCTCCGATGACAATTTCAAGGTTGAAGGTGATGACGAGAAGTCGGCGTAGCCGACCCCGCCAGCTTTAGCTGTTACTTGAAACCACCGCCTTTTAGGCGGTGGAGTATTCACTGGTTTTTCCGTTAGTTGCGTGGCAACAGGTGCGGATTTATAGGGCTTGTTAGTGGGTGAGTTTTTCAATGTCGGGATGGGTGTATATACCTAGTTGACTGTGGATTTTTGTGGTAGAATATTTATGACACCAATAAAAAACCGCAGCTTGCTACGACTTGCAAAAAGATTCTTAATTGGATATAGATAAATCCTTCATCGAAGAATCCTGTTGTTTCTTCGTTCTTATTATTGATGCATGTGTGAAAGAAATGGTGTTTGGCGCAGGGGGGGCCGTGTTGCCAATGGGACCGTTGGGCATGGCATTTTCAGTGGTTTTGAACCTGTGCGAGGTGAGTGGTTATGGCAAAGAAAGTTATCCTTGAAAAACATAAGGATGTGGCGCGGATCGATCAGGAAGAGAAGCGGACACACGGCTGGTATGTGCGTGTTCGCTTTCAGGGGACAACGCATTCGAAATTTTTTTCCGATGGCAAATGCGGTGGCCGCTACTCAAGCCTGCTCGCAGCTCTTACTTGGCGGGATACCATGGAGAAAAAGATCGGAAAAATCCGAACCGACAAACATCTTGTTACGGTGAGCAACACCACCACAGGGGTTGTTGGCGTCCGTTTTAATGAGAAGCTGAACCGGTATGAAGTGAGCTGGGTGAATCGTGTTGGCAAACAGGGCAAGACTTCCGTTTCCGTGAATAAAAATGGAAAGGAAAAGGCGTTCCAGATTGCTTGTGAGATACGAAAGGTAAAAGAAGCCGAGCGGCTCAGCGCCTAACGGGAAGTTGAAGGGAGCTGTCATTGTAGATACGACTGCGATACCATGTGTTGGGCAGCATTATTAACGCAGCTTGCCGTGGTGTGTCTTTGGTTTCGGAGTGTGGTGCAGCAGCCATGGGCACAACTCCATCGGTCCGGAAATCAAAGCCTGTGCGCCATTTTCTTTCAGTTCTTCTGCGGTGCGAAATCCCCAAAGCGCCCCAACGGCAAACATTTTGGCAGCCCGCGCTGTTTGCATGTCGGTATTGGTGTCGCCAAGATAAAGAAAATCTGCTGGTTCACGGTGTAGCAGGTTGGCGATGCGTAATGCCCCGGCAGGGTCTGGTTTTTTGGGAATTGTTTCCCTGGCTCCTGCAACTGCGGCAAAATTCCATTTCGGTAGAAGCGTCCTGACAATCTCTTGGGTTAATTCGTCGGGCTTATTCGAGAGGATTGCCATCTGTATTTCTTGGGTTGCAAGGGTATCGAGCAATTCGGCAATGCCGGGGTAAGGGCTTGTCGTGTCAGCCCAGTGCACGGCGTATTCCTGGCGCATTTTTTGGACACAATCCTGGACAAGCTCCTGTTGTTGAGCCCCCATAGGCAGGGCGCGTTCGACGAGGGTGGTGATCCCGTTTCCGACAAAATAGCGGTAGGCCTGTACCGGATGGGGGGGAAGTCCCTGGCGGGTCAGGACTCGATTCATCGAATTCGCCAGATCGGCAAGGCTGTCAACGAGTGTGCCGTCCAAATCAAAAAGCACACATTTGTGAAGAGTCATGGAGGTAGGGAGGTTTTTTTATTTGGCGGAGCTGGCCGTGGGGCCAGGCAGTAAAGCTAAAATCCGCAGACCAACCCCGAGTCTTGCCCGGAGCAGCGAGGGTTTGGCGGGTTTGACCAGATAATCATCCGCCCCGCCTTCCAGGGCAAGGACTTGTTCTTCAATGGAGCTGCGGGCGCTGAAGATCACGGTGTACACATATGGTCCATCCGTGCGCATCCGGATACGTTGGCAGACCTGCATGCCGCTGAGACCTGGGATATTCCAGTCCAGAATGGCCAGGACTATGGTGGTGTCGGTTTCAAGTGTGTTCCAGGCTGTGTCGCCATTATCCACTTCGACCGGTTCATAGCCCCATTTTACCAGGAAATTATTCAAACCCTTACGTACCACGGGGTTGTCCTCTGCGACCAGGACTTTGTGGCGTTTTGGGGCCTTGGGGGTTATGGTCGCCTCTGGTGCCGCTTCTTTTTCCTTCATTGGGTGCACTCAGCTCTTGACAGGGTTTGCCTTTAAGGAAAATTTAGTCTCTTTTGAATTGTTACATAAAAATGAGGTGCTGGGCAAGATAAAACCAGGGTCGGTCGGTATTTGCCGGAATTATTATGCTATATCATAGCGTTACATTTTAATATGGTGCACGGAATGATTGTCTCTGTCTGTCGCGTCTTTCCTCTTGACTCTCTATTCCAATAGCACTATTCTTTGCGCGTTTTAGTTGTAATACGGTGTAGAGCATTCCGAAGGAAGTGTGCATATTTTTTATGATTTCAGAAAGGTCTATGTTCTGGAATCATAACCGGATGTTTTTGATTCAATAAAAATTTTTTAAGGAGGATCACCATGTCTGTTTGTGTTGTTGGCCATTCAA
>JBAZCG010000090.1:0-12281 GCA_041671085.1 Desulfurivibrionaceae bacterium
CTGTAAACCGGAAAGGAAATGATAAAGGTGGTGCCTACCCCAACCTCGCTGCTCACCTCGATCTTGCCGCCCAATTTCTGCACCAGACCATAGGTAATGGACAACCCCAGGCCGGTTCCTTTTTTTTCCTCGTTGCCCTTGGTGGTAAAAAACGGCTCGAAGATATTCTTCAAGATTTCCGGGGCTATCCCCGGCCCGGTGTCGGAGATGGCCACCATAACCGTCTTGTGATTTTCTCGGCGCGAGGTGATGTGGATCTCGCCGTCGTTGCGGATCGCGTCGATGGCGTTGTTGATCACGTTCAAAAACACCTGCTGCAATTGGCCATGGTCCGCCCGGATAACCGGCAGATCAGGCTGGAGTTGCAGAATAACATGGATGTTGCGGTAGGCTGCTTCTTTTTCCAAAAAGCTAAAAACCTCCGGGATGATCTCATTGAGCTGCACCAGGGTCAGAGAGGTTTCCATCCGTCGGGCAAAACCCAGGAGACGGTGGGTGATGGTCCTGGCCCGAACCACCGCGTTTTGCAGGGACCCAAGCTGGTCAAGAAACTTCTCCCGATGGCGAAACTCCTGGTCCAGCCCGACCAAATCCTGCATCAAGCCGGCCTTTTCCCCGATGATCGCCAGCGGGTTATTGATCTCGTGGGCAACGCCTGCGGCCAGCCGACCAATGGAGGCAAGCTTGTTGGAGTGCTCGGTTTCGCTCAAGATCGCGTCCCGCGTTTCATCGGCCTCCCGGAACTTGCCCGCCAGAAAACGGGAGAGCCAAACAACCATCCCGCCCGATGCAAGAAAACAGATGGTAAGGGTCAACAGCAGCCGCCCCTTGAAAGAATGCCAGATCTTTCGCGCCTCGGCCCCCTGCTGGTCAAGGACCAGCAGCCAGGGCGTGTTCTGGATTCGGCTCACGGCCCGGTAAAAGCTGCTGTCTCCGCGCATCTCCTCGAAAATGAGGATATCGTTCTGTTTGGGTTTACGGGCGAGCTGAAAATCCTTCATGGCGTCGCCATGGTAGCGGGAAGCGCTTTGCAAGGTGCCGCTGTCGTTGATGAGAAAGATATCCTCCAGGGCCTCGGTGTCTGCCAAGGCCAGAAAGCGGTCCAGGGTTTCGGTGTCGATGCTCGCCCGGAACACCCAGTGCTGTCCCGAATAGGGATCCTTCTTGCTGGCGGCCACCACGAAATGGGGAACATTGCGGAAACCGGTGAACACCTCGCTCACATACATCCGCCGGGTCAGGGCCTTATGAAACCAGAGGCTGTCGCTATAGTCCTTGCCCACCAGGCCGCCGTAAGGACCGACATAGGCGCTCTGAATGCCGTCCGGCCCGACCACACTCAGATCCACCAACCCCTGATGTTCCTTCTTGAGCTGCCGGAATATCTGCTCCAGCTTCTTGCTGTCGGAGAGATCCTCGAAGGTGTAGGTGTCAATGACCACGGTGATCGCCGCCTCCAGTTTTTCCAGATAGGCGCTGATGGTCGCCCTGGCGCTTTCCGCGTTCCAGCGGGCGTTGGCCTGGGAATCCTCGCGGAGAAGCTGCTGGTACTGGATAAAGTTGAGGCCCGAGGTGATCGAGAGGGGAATCAGGGTGATGGCCAGCATCACGATGAGCAGGCTGTTGCGCATACAGCGGTACCGGGCCTTGGGAGAAAGATCCTTGCCGGACAGGCCGCAGAACAGTGGGCAATTGGACTTGCGGGCATGGTTATCACTCATGACGGTGCACTCCTCTGGGTTTCCGGCCGGACAATGGCCCCCGGTCGCAATTGTTTGGCCATAGCCAGATCGACGGCCTGGGGGGCCGGGCCGATGACCCGGTCGATCACCTCGATTTTTTTCCAAACCAGATACTGAAAATGCGCCTCCTCAATGCCGCCGCAAATCACCAGGGAGGCCTCTTCCCGGATGATCAGGCTGCATAGCGCATCGCTCCCCGGCCCCGGCAGCAGTACCGTGCGCGGCTCCCCCGATATTTTGCCCCGGACGATTTTGGCGATGAGAACCTCCGTGGCCAGATCGAAGCGCGGGGCAATATCGTTATTTTGCAGGGTTACCAGGATCTTCATGCTGTCTGACTGAGCCTCTTACAAACTGATTTCCCCCTCCCTCGACGGGAGGGGGGAGGGCGGAGTTGCACCTGCCTGTTTCGTAGCTATTTTCCCCCTCTCCCTAACCCTCCCCCGCCAAGGGGGAGGGAACTTTTTGGGATGGCGCCGCAATACTCCGATCAGACAACGCTGACCAACCTGGAGTTATCCAAGTTCATATTCTCTCATCTTCCGCCATAGAGTGGTGCGTCCCCAACCAAGGGCCTTTGCCGCTCCGGTGCGGCTGCCCCCGGTCTGCATGAGCGCGGTGAGGATATTCTTCTTTTCAATGGCGCTCCAGCTTGAGGCGTTGTCCGGAATCTCCTCCGCTGCCGTCACCGCCGTCTTTTTGCCGGATTCCAGTGGCCCTGCCGCAACCTTCACCCGGGGCATCTTGCCTGCGTCGGCAAGCACATAGGGGGGCAGATGCTCCACCTCGATAACCTCGCCCCGGCAGATATTGACCCCATATTCAATGATATTGCGCAGCTCGCGGACGTTGCCTGGGTAGTGATAGCTGCCCAGCAAGCGCAAGGCCTGGGCGGAAAGCCTTTTCACGCCTTTGCCGAAGCTGGCGGCAAACATTTGGAGGAAATGATCGATGAGCAGCCGCACATCGCCATCCCGCTCGCGCAAGGCGGGCAGATGCACCCGCAGGACATTGAGACGAAAAAATAGGTCTTCCCGAAATTTCCCTTCCTGAACCAACTGTTTCAGGTCGCGATGGGTGCCGGTGATCAGCCGCACATCGACCCGGACCTTTTTCTGACTGCCCAGGGGGAAGAATTCCCGGTCGTCCAGCACGGTGAGCAGCTTTACCTGGAGCGGCAGGGGCAGATCGCCGATCTCGGTGAGAAAGATGGTGCCGCCCTGGGCAAGCTGGAACATGCCGTGCTTGTCGGCGTGCGCCCCGGTGAACGCCCCTCGCATATGGCCGAAGAGCTCGGATTCGAGCAGGCTCTCGGGTAGCGCCCCGCAATTGACCTTGATAAAGGGATACTTGCTCCGTTTGGAGGCCTGGTGGACAGCCTCGGCAAGGATATCCTTGCCGGTGCCGGTCTCGCCGGTGATCAGGACGGAAGAGTCGGTGTGGGCAAGAACCGGCAGGAGTTCAAAGATCTCCTGCATCTTCGGGCTATGCCCGAGCAACCCCTTGGCCGGCCCCATCTCCTTCTTGCGGTCGATCTCCTGAAAGGCGGTGATGTCTTCCAGGACCAGAACCAACGCCTGCTGTCCCTGCCTGGGGTCCACAACCGGGGTGGCGGTGAAACGCATGGGGATCTTCTTGCGGTTCAGGCCGAGGATATCGCCCTCGGCGCTGCAAGGAACTCCGGTCTCCACGGCCTGGCGGAACACCTGGTCGTTTCTGGCGAAACTGCTGTGCAGCACATGGTCGCAGTATATGCCGCGGGCCTCCTCGCCGGAATACCCGGTAAGCGCTTCCAGGAAACGGTTCATCATGATGATCCGCAGATCCTGGTCGACAAGGGCGATACCGTGCGGCACCCCATTGAGGATATCAATAAGATCGGGCCGGAAGGCCTTGGCTTCTTCGGTTGCGGACATTGATCTCGGACCATTGCCAATAATTTTAGGGACACAGGGCAGAGGCCCCAAAGTGTTTCATATTGTCCCCACATGTTCCAAATACAACACCCTGAACCTGAACGTCAATCTTTTTTTTGCAGCCCCGACCATCGTCTTCTTTCCCAACGACACAGGCAAAGCGCCAAAAATTTCCGCCCGTCCGCCCTCCCCAAGGCCAGGGGAAAAGCCACCCCCGCAACGGCGTTGTTTCATCCACACCACCCTTAATGTTCCTTTTTGTTCCACAATGTTCTGTTGGCCTGTTTCAGCCGAGGAACACATTCGGCCAACAGTCCGTTTTTACTATAAATTAATGGGTGGCACGATCCTTGTATTGCCAAAAGACAACAGCGCACGACCGTTCCAATGCGCGGGAAACATCTCACACTTTGCGGAGGTTGCCATGAAAACATCACTCAACGCCTTTCAGAAATGGATGACTGCCATCACCTTTGCCGAGGCCGGTGAATGGGAAACTGCCAAAAACATGATGCCCGTCACCATTTGGAGCAGGACGATCAACCAATTTCAGAAAATCTTCATGGCGGCGGCCTTTGCCGAAGAGGGTCTCCATGCCGAGGCCATTGCTCTGGCCGAATGCCCCAACCTCCAAGCCCCAAGCGCCGATGATTTCCTCCAGTCGCTGGGGTTGGGCGGAATCCGCATGACCTACGGCGTTTTCGCCACAGAGTCCACGCGATAAAGAAAGGGTTGGGGCCGGCCATGCAGACAACAGCGCTCATTGTTTCAAGCGACGCAGGCTTTGCGGAAACGATGAGGGGTCTCCTACAAGGCTGGGGGATGACGGTTGCCCTGTCTGGAGAATCGACCCCGGCACCGCTCCCCGGAACAGAGATTGTGCTGCTCGACATCCGGCAGGCCAACAACGAGGGGGTGCACCCGCTCCTGGCCATCAGGGAAAAAATGCCTGCAGCCGAGGTTATTCTCATCAACAGGCCGGACAATATCCCGCTGTCCATCGCCGGGATGCAGGCCGGGGCGGCCGACGAACTCATCGCCCCGTTTGACACCAGCACCCTGAAAAACACCATTTCCGCCGCCCTCCGGCGGAGAAAAAAACGGCAGGGGAAAAAATCACTGTTCCAACGCTTCGGAGACGCCATGGCTGCCGCGACCTTTGCCCAGGCCGGCGAGTTTGACACCGCCCTCTCCATGCTGGACGACGATGAGAACAAGAACCTCCCCCCAGACCGGGAAAAACCATAGGGCAGCCCCACCGCCGCTACCCCCAACCGACCTTGAGGACATTATGGACGACATCAAAATTCTGCTGGTAGACGACGAAGAAGATTTCATCAGAACCTTATCAGAGCGTCTGGATTTGCGGGATCTCGGCAGCAAGACCGCACTCAACGGCGAACAGGCCCTGGGATATGTGGGAGAAAAAGAGCCCGATGTCATGGTCCTCGACCTGAAGATGCCGGGTATCGACGGCATGGAGGTGCTGCGGCGGGTACGCAAGATTTACCCCAACATCCAGGTCATTATCCAGACCGGGCACGGCAACGATCTGGACGAGGCTGAGGCCAGACGGCTCGGGGTGTTTGATTATCTGAAAAAACCCGTTGATATCGAAATCCTGGTGGAACGGATCAAGGCGGCCCATCAGGCCAAAAAAAGCCTGCTGGACAGCTCCGCCACCGCCGCGGCCTTTGCCGAAGCGGGCGAATATGAAACCGCCAAGGATCTGTTGAAACGATAAGCGCCCCTCTTTTCCGACAAGGCCGAACATACATGCACAAACAGACCGCAGCCATAAGCCGCCATTTCATCGTCAGCGGCGAAGGCATCGAAATCCGCCCCCTGGCTGGCGTCGGCTTGTCCGAGGGGTATCCGCCGGAGGGCAGATTCCCCACCCTGCTGGAGGTGGAACAGGAATATGTGCAACGGGTGCTGGCCCATGTGGCGGGCAACAAATCCCGGGCCGCCCAGGTTCTGGGCATAGACCGGGTCTCCCTGTGGCGGAAACTGAAAAGGCTGGAAACCCTCGCCCCCTCCGCCACTCCCCCGCAGAAGGAATATCCCAGCCAGCCATGAAGATGTACACCGCCACCATCCCCGGCAGCGCCCTCAAGGTCCGCTCGCGTGAGTCATATTACGCGCGGCAGAAGCGGCTTTTTGTTGTGGTGGTTATTCTGGTGGCCATCATCCCCCTCCTGTTCATCAGCTGGACCGCCTCGCATTTTTACCAAAAATCATGGCTGGACAAGACCACCGTTGAGCTGACCAGCCTGGCAAACAGTCGCCGGGAGATCATCGACCTCTTCCTCGACAGCCAGGAAAATATCCTGGCCGGGTACGCGGAGCTCTATGACTTTGCCTGGCTGAGCACCCCAGGCAATCTCGAAAAACTCTTCCAAGCCATGAACCACCAGGGGGTCATTGTCGATCTGGGCCTCATCGCCAAGGACGGCAGCCATCGCAACTACACCGGCCCCTTTGCCGAGGATCTCAAGGACAAAAACTACGCCGAGGCCCGTTGGTTTGCGGAGGTCATGCAGAACGGCAGATACATCAGCGATGTGTTCACCGGTTATCGGGGCGTACCCCATTTTATCGTGGCGGTGACCGACCCCACCCGCTCCTGGGTTCTGCGGGCCACGATCAATTCCGAGCTGTTCAACGCCCTGCTGGCCAGCGCCGAGGTCGGGCCTGGCGGAGACGCCTTTATCCTCAACCGCCTGGGCGAGCTGCAAACCCCGAGCCGTCTGGGGCTCACCGCGCTGCCGACCGGAGAAAAAGGGCTGCTCGCCGCCACCACGGGCGGCGCCCTGACCATCCATCACTCCCAGGGCTCCCTGTACGCCACCACCGGCATGAAAAACAACGCCTGGACCCTGGTGCTGAAAACCGATATCGGAACCTCGCTCGCTGATTTTTACCGGGCCCGGCAGCGCGACCACCTGATCATCGCCTGCGCCGCCCTGCTCATCCTCGCCGTTTCCACCTTCCTGGTCCGCTCCATGATGAACAAGGTGGAGGGCGCGGACCAGCAGCGGATGCTGCTCTACGACCGCATCCGCTATTCGGAGAAAATGGCCCTGATCGGCAGGATGGCGGCCAATGTGGCCCATGAAATCAACAACCCCCTACAGATCATCGGCGACCAGGCCGGCTGGCTGGACGAACTGCTCAGCGAGGAAGACTTAGGCCAACTGAAAAATACCGACGAATACCGGACCGCCTTTGCCAAAATCAAGGCCCAGGTCAAGCGGGCCAGCACCATCACCCACCGGCTCCTGGGTTTTTCCCGCAGCACCGATGGCCTGAAAACACCGACCAACATCAACACCCTGGTGGAGGAGACCGTCTCCTTTTTGGAAAAGGAGGCGACCAATCACCGCATCGCCATCCGCCGCAGCCTCGATCCCACCCTGCCTGAGATCACCACCGACACCACCCAGCTGCAGCAGGTGTTTCTCAACCTTTTAAACAACGCCTTCGACGCCATCGGCAACGACGGCGCGGTCACCATCAGCACCAGCTTGGGCGACAGGCAACTGGCGGTGGAGTTTGCCGACAGCGGACCGGGGTTGCCGGAAGAGGCCTTGAAAAAAGTTTTCGAACCCTTCTTCACCACCAAGAAGGCGGGTTGCGGCACCGGCATCGGCCTGTCCATTTCCTACAGCATCGTCGAACGGCTCGGCGGCACCATTGAGGTGCGTAACGGCAGGCAGGGCGGCTGCGTGTTCCGGGTCAATCTCCCGGTTACACAGCAGTAAAGGAGGAGAACCGACATGAGCGAATTTTCCATCCTGGTTGTTGATGATGAAGAGGAGTTTGTCGCCACCCTGGTGCAACGGTTGCGCAAACGGGGCTGGGCCGGCGAAGGGGTGCTGACCGGCGGCGCGGCCATTACCCGGGTCGCGGCCGACGACTTTGCCGTGATCCTGCTGGATATGCGCCTCCCGGACATGGACGGCGGCCGGGTCCTCCAGGAAATAAAAAAGATCCGCCCCCAAAGCCGGGTGGTCATCTTGACCGGCCACGCCTCGGCCAGCGAAGGGGAAGAAGGCATCAAAAACGGGGCCTTCGACTACCTGCTCAAACCGGTGGAGTTTGAGACCCTGCTGGAAAAACTTGAGGCAGCCAGAAACCGCGGCCCATAAGGCCAAAAAAAGACCGGAATTGGACAAAAAACACGCGATGTAACTGTTCCGCAGTGCGGCTGGACCGTTACTTTTATTATTCAACAAGGGAGGAGTACAATCATGAAGTTCTTCAGTCAATTGCACCAGTTCATGATGATGGGCGCCCGCGCCCAGGCAAAATGGGAACTGGACATCTCAAACACCATTCTAAAAGACCGGAAGCGGCTGGCCATTCTCTGTCTGCTGCTCATCCCCATCCTCCTCGGCGGCATCGCCTTTGCCGATGAGATAGTAGGCAAGCTGCCCGGCATGATCGGCGGCAAAACCGCCTATGCCCCGGCCTTCTACACCCCCACCATCTTCTTCGCCTCCATCGGGGTCGGCATCGTCGCCGGCCTGATCACCGGCTGCATCGGCGCGGGCGGCGGCTTCATCATCGCCCCCGCCTTGATGAGCGCAGGGGTCAAGGGTATCCTCGCCGTGGGCACCGACCTGTTCCACATCTTTGCCAAGGCCATCATGGGCAGTGTCCTACATCGCAAGCTGGGCAATGTCTCCGTGGCCCTGGCCATGGTTTTCCTGATCGGCTCCATCGGCGGCGCCACCATCGGCGGCTGGGTCAACCGGACCCTGTACGAGATGAACCCGGTCTTAAGCGATGCCTTCATCACCACCATCTATGTGCTGATGCTGGGCTTTCTCTGCTCCTATGCGCTGCTTGATTTCTTCCGCCAAACCCGCAAGAAAGCGCCCGTCAAGGCCGGTTCCGGCAGTGCCCCGGTCAACACCTCGGGCATGACCAACCTGGCCCAGACGGTCCAGAGCGTCAATCTGCCCCCCATGATCCAGTTTGACGAAGGCGTTACCCCGGGCGGACGCAAAATCTCCTGGTTGTTCCTCGTGCTCAGCGGCTTCATCGTCGGTCTGGCCGCAGCCATCATGGGCGTGGGCGGCGGCTTTTTGACCTTCCCCATCTTCGTCTATGTCCTGGGCGTTTCCTCGGCCACCACCGTGGGCACCGACATCTTCCAGATCATCTTCACCGCGGGCTATGCGGGCTTAAGCCAGTATGCGGTCTACGGCTTCATCTTCTACACCCTGGCCATGGGCATGCTCCTGGGTTCCCTGGTCGGTATCCAGGTCGGCTCCCTGATCACCAAGGTAGTCAGCGGCGCCACCATCTGCGGGCTTTACGCCATCGCCACCTCCGCCGGCTTTGTCAACCGGGCCTTTGCCCTGCCCTCAAAGCTGGCCAGCATGGAGATGATCTCCATGTCCAAGGAAACCGGCAAGCTCCTGGAAACCGTAGGCACCTATGTTTTCTTTGTGGTGCTTGGCTCCTTCGCCATCTGGGTTTTCTACATCTTTTTCACCAATATCAAAACCCTCAAGGGCGAGGGTCCCGCGCATACCACCAAGGAGGTAAACGTATGATTGCCAATAAAAAAGAATTCGGCGGCGGCCTGATAATGATGGTCGGTTTCTGGATCGTTTTCGCACTTCTTCTCTCGCCGCTTTACCCAGGACAGGGCAAGAAGGTGAATATGCTGGATTACATGGACAACATGTACAACTCCATTTCCAAAAAATCGTCGTACTATATTCCTGCGGCCAGGGAAAAGGCCGAGGCGTACAAGGGGAACATCATTACCCTGAACATTAAAACCGACGAGAATCTTTCCGCGGACCGGCTGACCACCCTTCTGCAAAAGGCCGGAGCCACCGTGCAGGCCGGGGAAAAAGAGATCAAGATCAGCGGCGATCTCGGCGGTATCCTCACCGCGGTTCTCGCGGACGCGGACGCCATGTTCGCCAATGACGGCCAAGCGGTCAGCGCCAAGTACGGCGCCGAGGAAAAACAGGTGATGTTTGATTGGTACAATGCCCTGAAATCCATGGAAAAAAGCCTGACCAAGCAGGAAAAATTCAAGGAATCAAAAATCTTCTATCAGGTGCGGACCAAAACCGTTGAGCCTGCCTACAACTATTACGGGATCGAGGCACAAAGCATCAAGGACAAGGCGGTTCTGGTGATCGCCTCCCTGGTGGGCTATGTGATCTACACCATGTGGTTCGGGTTTTCCATTCTCTTCATGTTTGAAGGCTGGGGACTCAAGCTTGAGCATTAAAGGTCGGGACTGATCCTTTGCCCCCCTCCTTGCCTGGAGGGGGGCTTTTCCGTTAGGCAATTGCCGCCATTTTTTTATTCCCTCGCCGGGCCTGCTTCCATTATGCTGAAAGGCAACGACTTCTCTCCGCAGTCTTTAATGTAGGCGACCATGCCATGACCTTTCTTCTTGACCGGCTGACCTCTTTTTTCCATGGCAAGCCCAGGCTGACGCCGGCCGAATTGCAGGCCGCCTTTCGCGGCCATTATAAAGAATTCCGCGCCCTGCTCACCGCCAACAATAACGCCCTGGAACTGATGGCCGAGATGGAACAGGCCCTCGGGCCGGGCCATCCCTTTGGCATGACCTTTGTCCGAGGCAACTGCACCGCGCTTTCCGTCAATATCTATAAAATGATCCACCACCTTACCAGGCTGGCCGATGGCAGATATGCCGAGCTGGATCAGCCCTTCCGGGCCATCACCAAACAGCTCGAACACATCATCGCCAGCCGTCCCGCCAGCGCGGAGGGCGCGATTATCCTCGCCATGGCGGAGGTGGACGCCAGCATGGTGGACCAGGTGGGGGAAAAAATGGCCAACCTGGGCGAGGTCAAAAACCGGGTCGGTCTCAGAACCCCGGATGGCTTTGTCATTACGGCCACGGCAGCCCGCCGGTTCATCGAGGCCAATAATCTCCAGGTGGAGATCAATCGCCGCCTCAAAGGGCTCGACCTTGACAACCTGGAAGAGCTCTATACGGTCAGCGCGGGGATCCAAGGCCTGATCAGCAATGCCCCCCTGCCTGCGGAACTGGAAGAGGCGATCCTGGCCCACCACCACCAGCTCGACACCGACCCGCAGGCCGAGCTGCTGGTCGCCCTGCGTTCCAGCGCCTTGGGCGAGGACAGCAGCAATGTCTCCTTTGCCGGCCAGTACCGGACCCAGCTCAATGTCAGCCGCGAATTTGTCGGCCAGGCCTACAAGGAGATCGTGGCCGGCAAATACAAAAGCCAGGCCATTGTCTACCAGCAACAGCGGGGCTACCGGAATCAGGATGTGCAGATGTGCGTCGGCTGCCTGCGCATGGTGGATGGTGCCGTAAGCGGGGTGATGTATTCCCGCGCCCCGGATGATCCGCGCAGCCCGTTTGTCATCATCCAGGCGGCGCCCGGCCTTGCCAGCACGGTGGTGGATGGCAGCGGGGCCAGCGACCTGTTCCGGGTCAGCCGGAGTGCGCCCCACCCCATCCTGCACCGGAACATGCCCCCGAAAAGCGCGGACTCCCGCCTGACCCTCACCGATGCCCAGGCTGCCGAACTGGCAGCAATGGGGGTACGGTTGGAAGAACATTTCGGCACTCCCCAGGATATCGAATGGTCCATCGACCAATCCGGCCTGCTCTACATCCTACAATCCCGCCCCCTGGGCAGCCCTGCTCCCGGAGAGGTGCAGGAAACCAGCGAATCCAGCGCAACGGCGGATGATCTGCCCTCCCCACTCCTGGCCGGAGGGGTGTGCGCCAGTCAGGGGGTCGGTTATGGCTCGGTGTTCACGGTGCGCTCCAGCCTCGACCTGTTGCGCTTTCCCAAGGGCGCGGTCCTGGTCATCGAAACGCCGTATCCGGACTGGGCCAGCCTTCTCAACCGGGCCGTGGCCGTGGTCAGCGAAACCGGCCAGCAGGCCGCCCACCTTGCCACCGTGGCCCGCGAATTCGGGATACCGGCGATTTTCGGCATGAACCAGGCCCTGGCGACCCTGGAAAATGGCAGCCTGGTCACGGTGGATGCCACCGCAGGCAAGGTCTATGCAGGTCGGGTGGAACCCCTGCTGGCCCTGGCCGCGCCCAAACCAAATCTCATGGCTGGCAGCCCGGTGTACAAGATCCTCACCCAGGCCCTGGTTCACATCACCCCGCTCAACCTGACCGACCCCACCTCCCCGTTTTTTCGGCCCGAGGCCTGCCAGACCCTGCACGACCTCACCCGCTTCTGCCACGAAAAAGCGGTCGTGGAGATGTTCACCTTTGGCGAACGGTACGGCTTTAACGACAAGGCGGCGAAACAGCTGGTGGTGGAAAATTCGCCGGCCCAGTGGTGGGTGATCGACCTGGACGACGGCTTTACCCCGGATTTCGACCCGGAAAGCCGCTATATCCATCTCGGCCACATCACCTCCGTGCCCATGCAGGCCATCTGGCAGGGGATGACCGCCTTTCCCTGGGCAGGGCCGCCGCCGGTCAGCCTGGGGGGGTTCGGCTCCATCATCTTCCAGTCCACGAGAAACCCCAACCTCGACCCGGCGGTGCGCTCGGCCATGGCCGCCAAAAATTACTTTCTCATCTCCAAGAACTTCTGCAACCTGAGCGTCCGGCTCGGCTACC
>JBAZCG010000091.1:0-12071 GCA_041671085.1 Desulfurivibrionaceae bacterium
ACAGAGCGGGTGGAGTCCACCCTGGAGGATCTTTTTGATTTTGTCGGGCCGGGCGAGATCCACAAAGAGGCGCTCGCGCTGTGCGATGTGATCGAAAAAACCGCCCTTCTGCTCCAGTCGAGCATGGTGAAGCATGGGGTGACTTGGGAGCTGAAATGCCCCGATCCGAAGCCGGTTATCCAGGGGGATATGCATCAGATTCGCCAGGTGTTTCTCCATCTGTTCAAGAACGCGGTGGAGGCCATGGCCGACGGGGGCAAGCTGACCATTGTCGTGGCTGTTGCCGAGGGGCAGGCCATTGTCTCGGTCATCGACACGGGGCCCGGGATTCCTGAATCTTATCTGGACAAGGCCAAGGATCCGTTTTTCACCACGAAAACCTATGGAACCGGCATGGGGCTGACCCTGGTTGAACGGATTGTCAGCGCCCATGGCGGCAGTTTTTCTCTTAAGCCCCATCTGGGCGGTGGCCTGGAAGTACAGGTGATTTTGCCTCTTCAGTAACTCCCAAGGTTTTTCACAGACATTTCCGGAATCAGGCAGGCGAGGCGGGTACGCATGAAAATCGGAGGAGCTCCCTTTCTGCTCAAGGGGATACAGCTGCCGGCTTCCGGCCGGAATGAGGGCGGAGACAAGCCGGGCTTACCGGCGTCGGTGTTGTTCGGGCAAGGGCAATTGGTTCGGGGGGAGGTGACTGGGTTTACTGCGGATGGCAAGGTCCTTTTGGATATCGGCGGGCAGATTGTTGAGGCACGAAGCGAGGTGGCGCTTAAGCCGGGGAGCACCCTCTGGCTTGAGGTGCAGCAAACCGAACCTCTGTGGCTGCGGGTGGCCGACAAAAAAGGGGCGGCTCAGGAATTTCTCCGCCAGTATTATTCCGACCCTGCTGCCATGGGTAAAGGGTTGCGGGCCTTGCTTGGGCTGGCCTTTCTTTCGGAGGCGGAAAAGAGTCTGACGGGTCAGGTCGGGGTTCTTCAGAGTTTCGCCAATGGTGCCATGGGCCCGGAGGCCGATCCTGACCGGATCATCCGTCTGCTGACCATGTTGGGCGGCGGGGGAGCTGCGGAAAAGAACGGTACGGACAAGGCAGGGCAGGGGCCGCAAAGGCTCCATCAACTGGTCGCTTTGCTGGCCGAGGATCGGAGTGGTGTCCTTGGCAAAGCCAGTGCTACTGCCATGCAGAAGCTTGGGCTGCTTCTGGACTTGCAGGGCGAACTCAACGCCCTGCCCGCTTCGGCCCAGCAGGCGCAATTTCTCCTGTACCCCTGTTTCTTTGCCATGGGCGCCGGGGTGGGGCAGTGGATTTTTAGCCTGGACCGTGGAGAGGATCAGACGGCAACCGGCGAGGAGCGGGGCTATACTCTTTCTTTTTTCCTGGAGATGAGCCGGTTGGGGGAGGTGCAAATCCAACTCCGGGTCAAGGGTCAGGCCCTGCAAGGGGAATGTGTCGTGAACAGTGAGGCGGTGCGGGAGCATCTTGCCGAGCATCTTGCCGAGCTTGAGGATCTGTTGGGCAAACTTGGCTACGGGCCGGTCCATTTTTCCTGCCGGGTCGCCAAGGTCAGCATGCTGGAATCGTTGAAGACCGGCATTGAGGCTGCAGCGCAACTGGACAGCGTCAGGATTGTTGATCTGGAGGCTTGACGGGCGGCTATTCTTCCGAGAAATGATTCGAATTACCCCGGAGCCAAGAGGCAGCTATGCCGAGCAGACCGGTAAAGGCTGCCCCTAAGAAGGCTCCGTGCAGGGCGGTCAGGAAATACGTCGTGTGCTCCGGTGTGAAATCCCGCAAGTCGAGGCCGTTTGTAAGTCCCCGAAAATACATGGAGAAAATTAGGGAGGCTTGGGCGATGCCCAGAAGCATGCCCAGATTCCTGGCCGTGGCCAGCAGGGCTGCGGCGGCCCCAGCCTTGTCGGCTTCCACGTGGCTTAAGACCGAAGCGCTGTTTGGCGAAAGAAACAGAGCCTGGCCCAACCCCACCAGCATCAACTGTCCGGCAATAATCAGCGGCGGGGTTGCCGCCTGAATCGTGGTGAGCAGGAACACCCCCAGGGTGGAGATGCTCAAGCCCAGAGTGCTGATGACCCGGGCGCCGACATAATCGGAAAGCCAGCCGGCCAGGGGGGAGACCACCAGAATCGAGGAGGGGATGGCCAGCATAACCAACCCTATTCTCGAAGGCGGCAGGTGGAGAATCCGGTCAAGATGAAAGGGGATCAGCAGGATCACGCCAAAAAGGACCATGAAGGAAAGAATGGCGCTGGCTATGGCCAGGCTGAAGTGCCGGTTTTGAAAAAGTTTCATGGCCAGAATCGGGTGGGGCAATCGGGCCTCTATGGCGATAAAACAACCCAGGGCGGCCGCTCCGGCACCGCCGGTGATGAGCAGGCGGACGGCTGACCAGCTGGCCGAGGAGGCATGGGTCAGGGTCAGGCATAGCAGGATCAGGGCCGTGGCCCAGGTGAGGCTCCCCAGCCAGTCCAGCGGTCCGGTATAATGCCGAGTCGGTCCGGGCAGGATGCGGATGGCGAGGAAGGCGAAGACCAACCCCAGCGGAACCGTGATAAAAAAGAGGACACGCCAGGAGGCGAGTTCGAGCAGAAATCCCCCCAGGCTCGGGCCGCTCATAAGTCCCAGGGAAACGGCCATGCCGATCAGGCCAAGGCCACGGCCCAACTGTTCTTTTGGGAAGGCCTCCTTGATGATCGCAGGGCCTGCGGCCATCATCATCGCCCCGCCCAGAGCTTGAAAGAATCTGGCAACAATCAGGAAGGCCAGGACCGGGGCATAGGCGCAGGCCAGGGAGCCCAAGCCGAAGATCAACAAGCCGGTGGTGTATATCCTGCCCCGGCCCAGCCGGTCGGAAAGATGGCCCCAAAAGAGCAGGGTGGCCGTGATGGTGAGGAGGTAAATCATCACCACCCATTGGGTGTCGGCGAGCGGGCTGTGGAAGTCCTTCATGATGAAGGGCAGGGCGATGTTCACCATGCTGCTGTCCAGGGTGGACATGAAAACGCCGGTGGCCACGATGAGGAAGGTGGGCCATTTCTTTGCTGGGGAAGACACGGAAGGGATCGGTTGCCTCGGAGAAAAAGAGTGGGAATTGGCAGGCCGGTTGCAATGGCCGGGATGATTTTTGGTACTGTATCGCAAGTCGGCTGATCCTGCAAAGGGGATTGCTGTAACCATACTGATTTCGAGGAGAAAAATGGCTGGGATTTTAAGCGAAGAAGAGGATGAAAGAATTGCCCTGTGTGTCGCGGGTTGCAAGGATGCGGCCCTGGGCGGGATTCTGCGCACGGCGGTAACTGCGGCCCTTGCCGCGGGCAGTGTCTTGCGGGATTTGTACGACAAGCCCCACCGGATTACCCACAAAGGGGCCATTGATCTGGTCACCGAGGCGGACGTGGCGGCGGAACAGACCGTGCTTGCCATCCTGCGGGAAGCAGGCGGCGGCATCGGTTTTTTGGCGGAGGAATCGCACTCCTCCTATGCAACCCTGCCCCAGGGGCCGGTCTGGGTCATCGACCCCCTGGACGGCACTACCAATTTTGCCCACGACTTTCCATTTTTTGCGGTGTCCATCGCCTATGCCGAGGGTACGGTAAGCAAGGTCGGCGTGGTGTACGCGCCCATGCAGGATGAGCTTTTCTGCGCCTGCCTTGGGAGCGGCGCCTGGCTCAATGGTCGGCCCATCCATGTTTCCGGGGTGGCAACCTTGCAGGATTCCCTGCTGGGCACGGGATTTCCCTATGCCATTGCCCAGGAGGTCGAGGGGGTGATGGCTGCTCTCACCCGGTTGCTGATGCGATGCCAGGGGGTGCGGCGGACCGGGGCCGCGGCTGTTGATCTTGCCTATCTTGCCTGCGGCAGAACAGACGGCTTTTGGGAAATCAATCTCAAGCCCTGGGATACCGCCGCAGCCATGCTGCTGGTGAGCGAGGCCGGGGGCCGGGTAACCACCTACGATGGCACAGGCTATACCCCCTATATCCCGGAGGTTGTGGCCAGCAACGGGAAGATCCATGCCGAAATGGTCGGGCAGTTGGCGGATTTCACCCGGAAGAAGAAGGAGTGAAAAATGAAACACGGTGGTTTTTTTCGATGAGTCGTCTGCCACAATGTGGTAGCCTGTTTGGAAAGTGAGGCCGGAAACCCCGTTGTCCAGTAACTCAACAGAGCCGGAGACGCGTCATGGAAGCTGAGAAGAAGATGCATTTTGATACCCGGGTAATCCATGCCGCCATGAAACCGGGAGAGTGGCAGGGCGCCACCCTGCCCCCCATTTTTCAAACGGCGGCCCATTGCCACGAAACAGCGGAAAGCCTGAGCGAGACCTTTGCCGGGCGGACCACCGACCATATCTATGCCCGGCTCACCAACCCCACCAACCGGGTGCTGGAACAGAAGCTGGCCGACCTGGAAGGCGGACGCGCCGCAGTGTTCATGGCCTCGGGCATGGCGGCGATCACCAATGCTTGCCTGGCCCTGTTGCGGCCCGGAGACGAGTTTGTCTGCGGCAACTCGCTCTTCATGTCCACCTATCTGCTCTTTGCCAATGTCTTCAAGAAGTACGGGATCACGGCCCGTTTTGTCGAGTCCACCGATCTGGCGGCCATGGAGGCGGCGATCAACGAGAAAACCCGGTTTGTCTATTTGGAAACCATCGGCAATCCGAAGATGGATGTGCCGGACCTGGCCTGCGCCGCGCAGCTCGCCCACAGCCACGGCCTGCCCCTGGTGGTGGACAACACCCTGGCCACCCCGTATCTCTGCCGCCCCCTGGAGTTGGGCGCCGACATCGTCATCCATTCCACCACCAAGTACCTCAGCGGCCATGGCGACGCGACCGGCGGGGTGGTGATCGACGGAGCGAAGTTCGACTGGAGCAGCGAGCGTTTTGCCGATTTTGCCCCCTTTGTCGAGCGCAAGGGCGAGCTGGCCTATCTGGACCGGGTCTGGCGGGAGCTGCACATCAATTTTGGCACCACCGCCGCGCCGCTCCATGCCTATCTGACCCTGCTGGGCTTGGACACCCTGGCCCTGCGCATGGAGCGCCATCTGGCCAATGCCGCCAAGGTTGCCGCCTTTCTCGCCTCGCGGCCCGAGGTGAAATGGGTGAATTACCCAGGCCTTGCCGACCACCCCCAGCATCGCGTGGCCCAACAACAGTTCGGCGGCCTGGGCTTTGGCGGCATGTTCACCTTCGGCCTGGCGGATCAGGCGGCCTGTTTCCGCTTCATCAACAGTCTGAAGCTTATCTACCACCTGGCCAACATCGGCGACTGCAAGAGCCTGGTGATCCATCCCTATTCCAGCCAGTACCTCTCCTTTGCCGAGGAGCCGAAACAGAATCTCTCCATCACCCCCGATCTGGTGCGGCTCTCCGTGGGGATTGAGGCGGTGGAGGATATCATCGACGATCTGGCCCAGGCCTTGGAGAAGGTCTAGGCCATGAATCCCGCCTGTCTCGAGCTGGTAACAAAGCGGTTTTTCACCTTTGCTGAGCCGCCCCACGAGCTGGTGCTCGAAAGCGGCGAACGGCTGGGCCCGGTGACCCTCGCCTACGAAACCCTCGGCACCCTGGCCCCGGACAAGGGCAACGCCATCCTCGTCCTCCATGCCCTCACCGGGGATTCCCATGTGGCGGGCTGTTACACCCAAGAGGATGCCCGGCCCGGCTGGTGGGAGATCATGGTGGGGCCGGGCAAGGCCATCGACACGGAGCGCTATTTCGTCATCTGCGCCAACGTGCTTGGGGGGTGCATGGGCAGCACCGGCCCTTCCTCGACCAATCCGGTAACCGGCAAGCCCTACGGCCTCTCGTTTCCCCTGGTCACCATCGGCGATATGGTGACGGCGCAAAAGGCATTGGTCGACCATCTCGGCATCTCCCGGTTGCTCGCGGTGGTGGGCGGCTCGGTGGGCGGCATGCAGGTCCTGGCCTGGTGTGCCCGCTATCCCGAAATGGTGCGGGCGGCGATCCCCCTGGCCACCACGCCCCGGCATTCGGCCCAATCCATCGCCTTCAACGAGGTGGCCCGGCAGGCGATCATGGCCGATCCCCATTGGCAAGGGGGCGATTATTACGGCGGAGCCAAGCCCGACCTCGGCCTGGCCGTGGCCCGGATGATCGGCCACATCACCTATCTTTCCAACGAATCCATGCGGCAGAAGTTCGGCAGGCAGCTCAAGAGCAGGGACGCCCTTTCCTTTCATTTTGACGCCGGTTTCGAGGTGGAGAGCTACCTGCGCTACCAGGGCAACAAGTTTGTCGAGCGCTTTGACGCCAATTCGTTTTTGTACCTGACCAAGGCTGCGGATTATTTCGACCTGGACGATTACGCGGCCACCGGCCTGAACGCGGCGGAAATCAGCTTCCTGGTGGTGGCCTTCACTTCGGACTGGCTCTACCCCACCGAACAGTCGCGGACCCTGGTCAGGTATCTGAAGAGAAGCGGGCTGGATGTGAGCTTTTGCGAGATTCAATCGGACTGGGGCCACGACGCCTTTTTGCTGCCCAGCGAAAGGCTGCATGCCCTGGTGGGTGCGTTTCTCTCCCGGATTTTCCGGGAGGGGTCTGGGGGAGGGGAAACCCATGCGTTTTGACCTGAAGATCATCGCCTCCTGGATCGAGCCCGGCTCGCGGGTGCTGGATCTGGGCTGCGGGGAAGGGGAGCTGCTCCAGTATCTCAAGGAGCAGAAAGGGGTGAAGGCCACGGGCATCGAAAAGCATGAGGCCGAGGTGGCCGTCTGCATCGGCAAGGGCCTTTCCGTGCTCCAGGGGGATTTCAATCTGGAGGTTGCGGATTATCCGCCGGACAGCTTCGACTACATCGTCATTAGCCAGACCCTGCAACAGGTTTACGAGCCGGTCGCCCTCATCGACACCCTGCTGACCATCGGCAAAAAGGTCATTGTCAGCTTCCCCAATTTCAGCTATTGGCGGATTCGCCTACAGCTCCTCTTCGCGGGCTATGCGCCGAGAAGCCCGGAGCTGCCCTACGAATGGTACGACACCCCGAACATCCGGGTGATCACCCTCCGTGATTTCCGCAACTTTGCCCGGGAAAAGGAGATCGTCATCCTCAAGGAGGTGGCGATCAACACCCACCGCCAACAGGAAACAGGGAATATCGTCACCTTTCTCCCCAACCTGCGGGCCACCTACGGCATTTTTTTGATCGGGCGCGGTGATCGGGAGGATGCGGGTTGACGTTCAGGGGAGAGAATGAGGTCAGGCCCCCTCTGGTTGGCCATCCGCTTTGAATCCTTCGTGGAAAGCGACAGTGCCCTGCGGAGTATGCCCGTCGAAAGAGAGAGCGAAGAAGACCTCCGGTGGCACGCCCTCAAGCCCAAGTCCCGGCACGTTCCTGAATCCTAATTTCCCGTAGTAAGCCGGATGTCCCACAAGACAACATCCTTGCGCCTTCATCTCTCTCAGCCGCGACAGCCCTTCCTGGATCAGGGCCTTGCCGATGCCCTGCCGCTGGTACTCCGGCAACACCGAAACAGGTCCAAGGCCGTACCAGTTTCGAGTGCCGTCCGAAATGGTCACCGGCGAGAAAGCAATATGCCCTATCACCCGGCCATCCATTTCTGCGACGAGCGATACCGTGAGTGCCTTGGCGGCGCGGAGCGCGGCGATGATGAACTGCTCCGTGTGATTGCTGATCTCCAGGGTCCTAAACGCGGCAACAGTCACCTCGGCTATCGCGCTCACATCGGTTTCGTTCCTGATAACAATCTTCGGATTCATGGGTTCCTTGTTTATCTTTCTTGTAGGCCACAGGAGAGCTTGGGGCCTTGATCTTCCACGTATCGTGTCCGAGATAGTCAACTAATCAACAACGTCCCCATTTTTCTCATTTTTCTTTCAGCGGGCGCCGCCATTGAAATTGCCGCGTCAGCGCCGCCACACTTCTCGGCGTCCGCTTAATTTGTTGGTTGGGCTTTCTTTGCTATTTCTCTCCACTTATCAGTGACATACACAACTTCTTTGGGCAGTTCTATAATTCGCTTTTCCCAGTAAGCGTCAAATGTGATATCCAGAATGGTTCTAACAAAACCCTCTTGAGACCAACCATCTTTCATTGGATCAAAACTATCTCCCATACATGTATAGGTCTCTTCTTCAATTTCGGGCATATACTTATGTATTTGTTTGTATCCCATATATATGTCAGATAATTCAGCCCCAACCTCTCTTACTTCCTCGATTAAATCTGCAATTTCTTGGTCTGCATAATGCCGGTCAGGGCAAATAACTGACAATAATGCTTTTAGACTGTCAACATTAAGGGGCGCCTGGATATCGAACTCTAGCTCCCCTTCAGGGCTTTTCTTGACAAAGGAAGCCATATATTCTTTTTGCTGATTTCTTAAAATATCGAATTGTTGATCAGCGAGCTCAATAAGTGCACTAAGTCTAAAAAGACTTCTTTTGAATTCTGGAGGGATATCTTTCTCTTTTTTGTAGGATAATTTATGGTTTATTGCTGCCCATGAGTGCATCAAAATTGTCCGAGATTGGATCTCAAATTTTAGGCCTTTTAAACCTCGGTAATTTGGTGCAGCTAGCCAATTAGATTGAATTTCAGCTATATAGTGTTTTGATCTGTATCCAAATTGATCCAGAGCAAGGCATTCTTTTTTGTCATCAGATTCGAAAATATTGAATTCTTTTGTTAATAATTTTTCTATTAATCGTTCGTCCGACTCATAATAATTAATAATCCTTAATGCGCATAGATCGTGAATTTGTTCGAACGGTTTTTCATATCCATTCTTTACGATTTTCTCCCAGAATGAATTGAATTCCTTCACACGATTATCTACTTCAATAAACTCTATCCCCTCTGATACAAGAAACTTTACTATTGCCTCGTTGACATTATTAGCTAGGCGCGAATAAAGAGGTTTTAACTGCTCATATTTCTCTCGGACCTGTGTTTTGTCTAATTTCATATTTTACACCTTTAAGAAGCCCAACAGTGCAATAAGTGGAATAGTATCCGTCATATCACTCTCTATAGGTGGACGGAATTTCCACTTATTCTTATATCGTAAGATAGAAATATGGAAAATCAGCCCGTTTTCTGTCCGCTTATTGTGTTGGCGCTGGTTGAGTTCCACATGTTGCGATATTGTCTGATAGGGTATGGAAAATCAAAAGAAAAGTAAACCTAAATTCCGCCCGAATCCCGACCTCTTCACATCTGGCCGATGACCTTTTCCAGCACACCGCTGAACAGCGCCTGCTCCTCCGTGGACAGGGTGGCGGTGATCTCCTCGGTGAGGCGCAGGTGGTACTGGTGGTGTTCGTTAAAAAGCCCCTGCCCCTTTTCCGTCAAGGCAATCAGGTAGGAGCGGCGGTCCGTCTCGTGGGGGGTTCTTTTGAGCAACTCCTGCTGTTCCAGCCGGTCGATCATGACGGTGAGGGTGCCGGTGGTCACGCCCATCTTCTTGGCCAGATCCTTCATGCGCAGGGCTCCCCCTCCGTGCGCGCCATGGCCGACGATCTCGATGGTGTGCATCTGGGCGGTGGACAGACCGGAGTTTTTCACCACGTCCTGCTCCCAGGAAGAAAGCTTTTCGTACAGTTCCACGAGCTGGTGGGAGAGCTTCGCGGTCTCGCTCATTTGGGCAGGCATGGCTCGCTCTCGCAGGGGTGGATTTCCACGGTGAGATGGGCAAGATTTGGGAAGTCGCGCAACAATTCCTTGTAGTAGTCGGTCTTCTGCGGGTAATGGGTGACGATGGAAAGGATGGCCGCGTAGTGGGCCGGGCCGACCTTCCAGACATGCATGTCCGCAATCCGGTTGTCCAACGTTCCCTCGATTTTTTCTTTGATGGCCGCAAGCTCCTTGGTGCTGATGCTGCCGTCCAGCAGGATACCGCCGGTTTCCCGCACCAGGCCGTAGGCCCAGCGGGTGATAACCAGGGCGCCGACGATACCCATCAGGGGGTCAAGCCAGTTCCAGCCGAGATATTTGCCGCAGGTCAGAGCGGCAATGGCCAGAACCGAGGTCAGGGCATCGGCCAGGACGTGCAGGTAAGCCGACTTGAGGTTGTGGTCATGGTGGTGATGATGGCCGTCATCGTCGTGGGCATGGCCGTGGTCATGGTGGCCTTGCAGGAGAAAGGCGCAGGCGATATTGACCAGTAATCCTAGGGCTGCCACGCCGATGGCCTCGTTGAAATGGATCGGCTGCGGGGCCAGGATGCGCTGGCCGGATTCGACGAGCATGATCAGGGCCACCACGATCAGGACAATGGCGCTGGCAAAGCCGCCCAGAACGCTGACCTTGCCGGTGCCAAAGGCAAAAGCCGTACTGGCCGCATGTTTTTTGGCAAAACGGTAGGCGAAGATCGTTATCAGGAAGGCGGCAACATGGGTGCCCATGTGCCAGCCGTCGGCGAGCAGGGCCATGGAGCCAAAGGCCATGCCGGCGGCAATCTCGAAGAGCATGGTGACGGCGGTGATGATCAGGACTTGGCGGGTCCGCTTTTCGCCGTGCTCCTGGATCACGGCGAAGTCATGGGGGTGCTGCCAGGTATCAAGGGAATGGGTGTGCATGGGGCCTCTCTGTAAAAAATGTGTTGTTTAGCGCCGTTCTCGGGGCACAGCCGTATCGGCGGTAAGATAATCGCTAAAAGAGAGGGGAGGATACAGGGATATAGTTTGAATGTCAAGATGTTTGTGTTTCAAACAATATCGGGCGGACGAAGAAGGTGTTCGATGTTGTGTGTGCGCCTAAAACAAAACCGGCGCAGGATCTTCTCCTGCGCCGGTCTGGACTAGTACCTTGTAACTCTTACTATTTTTGAAAAACTCCCCTCCCCTCGGAGTCTACGCTTACCTGCGGGAGGGGTTGGGGGTGGGGGTAGCTACAACCTGCGGATGTAATGGCAACTTCCCCCTCTCCCTAGCCCTCCCCCGCAAGGGGGGAGGGAATTAATTTTGATGTCGATTAAAAAGTTACAAGGTACTAGCTTGGATCGCTGTGGATTATAGTAAGTCGGTTTTCTTGAGGACAACGATGGCGACCTGGTACGAGACAACCAGCACCAGCAGCCAGCTAACGAGCAGAATGGTATTCATGGTGTGCTCCTTTTTCGTTAATACATATCCTTGGCATCTTCGCCAGAAAGTTCGTCCAGGGTCAGTTTTTTTGCGTCCATCAAGTTCCAGACATAGGCGACATAGGCCAAAACAAAGGGTACGGCCAGGGCCACATAGCTCATGGCGGTGAGGGTGTACTTGCTGCTTGAGGCGTTATGAATGGTAAGGCTCGATTGCAGGTCGCTCAACGACGGATAAAAGGCGGTGTTATTGTACCCGGCCAGGGAGAAGATCGCCAACCCCACCAGCACGGTGCCGATGCCGCCGAACCAGATGCCGCTGTTCTTGCCGAGAAAGCCGGTGGCAGCCACGCCGTAGATCACCGAGCCCAACCCTGCCAGCAGCATCAACAGTACTGCGGGCATGGCCAGCAGATTGTGGAGGTATTTTCCCTTCTCCATGGAGACTATACCGGTGGTCGGATCAACCGCAAAGCCGTCCATGGTCACCAGGCCGATGAGGATGGTGAGCAAGAAGGGCAGGGCCCAGAGCAGGTTGATCCAGGTCGCCTTGCGGGCCCGTTTGACCAAGTTCTCATGGGCAACGTGGTTGACGATGTACATGGCGCCCAAGGTCCGGGCCAGGAAGACCAGGAAGAGGCCGAAGGCCAGGTTGAACGGGTTGAGCGCCGCTTCCAGGCCGTGGTACGGAGTATGCCAGGTCACGGAGTTGTAGAGGTTGAGGCTGAACCGGGAGCCGGTGAAAAAGGTGCCCACCGCCGCGCCGATCAGCAGGAGGCCGACGCTGCCGTTGATGGCCATGAAGATCTCATAGGTCCGCGCCCCGAGGATGTTGTCGGGTTTCTTGCGGTATTCGTAGCTCACCGCCTGGAGGATAAAGGTGAAGAGGATGAGCATCCACACCCAGTAGGCCCCGCCGAAGCTGGTGGCGTAAAAGAGCGGGAAGGCCGCGAACAGGGCGCCGCCGAAGAGGACCAGGGTGGTG